>CASEQO010000074.1 GCA_949290035.1 uncultured Mycoplasmataceae bacterium | reverse complement strand
CAAAAACATATTTTAGATTATGAAGTTTTATTGAATTTCTTTGAATAGATTTTGAGATTAAGGTTTATAAAGGTGGTGAAAGTAGTACAAAACAAAGATAAAAATTCAAATAGTTTGTAGATTTTTTTTTGTTTAAAATATCAACTTATTTTTAAAATAAAATTAATATATAAATAGGATAAAAATGAAAAAGAAATTATTATATTTATTACTTTTAACACCTATAATTTTTATGTTTCCATTATCATTGTTTTCTTGTTCAAAAGAAACAAATTCAAACAACAATATAAGCAACCAAGGTGTTCCAGAAACCCCAAGTGAAGAACCACCTATTATTTAAGAGCCAGATAATAAGCCTAATATTCCAGAAAAACCAACAATAGCATTTTTAAATGTTCTAAAATTTTTAAATCTAGAAGAAACATATACAATTACAGCACAATTTCCAAACGGTGATTATGATTATAAATGAACACGTAGCCCTAATCTTTTATTTGAAAGTTCTAATTATAGTAAATCAATCACTATAAAAGCAAAAGGATTCGGAGAACATAGATTTATTTTTACTGTTTATCAAAAAGGAACAAATAAACAAATAAGTACCAAAACTATATATTTAACTGCTCCAGAAATTCAATTAGAAAATACATCTGTAGCAGGTTACACAACAAATACGCTTTCTTTAGATATACAAGATAAAGAAAAATACACATACCATTGAT
Organism: uncultured Mycoplasmataceae bacterium; assembly: GCA_949290035.1. Lineage (GTDB taxonomy): Bacteria > Bacillota_I > Bacilli_A > Mycoplasmatales > Mycoplasmoidaceae > CAMREV01. The sequence continues at coordinate 3,357 of CASEQO010000074.1, read as the reverse complement.
CAATATCAAATGACAGGTATAAAGATAAAATTACCTTTTTAAATAATGATACTTCAACTATCAAATTTACAATAAATGAAACTGATATTTATCCATTTAAAGTGGAAATTTATGAAGTTTATGATTTTATAGGTTATGTTTCAAAAAGCATAACTGTTAATGATTTATGAAAAAGTTATCCGAGATTAGACAGGATTGTAATTAATAATGATCATTACTTTAAAGTAATGGTAAACACCACCAGGTAATGTTAATATAGGTGTAATTCTTCAAAATGTTAAATATATTTGATATGTACAACCAAAAAAAGAACTGAACTCAATTAAAACCGAGATGTTATCGGATGGTTATTCCTTATTAACAGTTAATTTTAAAAAGCCAATAGATTATAAAGTATCAGTTACTATAATTGATACAAATACAAATGAAACAATTTTAACAAAAGATTAAAAAATAAATGTACTAGAAAAATTATAATAATAAATTCTAATTTATTAAATAATTAGATCTTGTATATGAATTTTAAAATAGATAATAATTCTTAAAAATATATATATGAATATATAAAAACGGAATAATTCTTTTTCTTTTGGAAATTATTTCGTTTTTTGTCATAATCATGTATTTATGTATAATAATATTATTATTTTATAAATATAATTCATAATTTCAATAATTTATAAAAAATGTGTATTTTTCAAAATAAAAATGTAAACTATATGTATGAACAATAATATATTAGATTTAAAAAATGTGTTTTATAAATATGACAAAAAAGGTCATTCTATAAATAATTTAACATTTTCTATTAAAAAAGGTAGTTTTCATGCTTTTGTAGGAGAAAATGGAGCTGGTAAATCTACTACTATTAAATTAATAGTAGGTCTTATTAATAATTACGAAGGCGAAATATTAATTAATAATAGTGATGTTAAACAAAGTTTATCAAGAGGGTGTATATCTTTTGTTCCAGATAAAGCAATATTTTCTTCTAGTATGACTTTAAAACAATATCTATTGTCTTCAATAATGTTAAAAAGAAATGATAAAAATAAAGTTTTAGAAGAAATAGAATGATGATGTGATAAATTAGATATTTCTAATTTAATGAATAAAAACCCTAATAAGTTTTCAGCAGGTCAAAAGAAGAAAGTTTTTCTTATTAGAGCTATTTTAGAAAGAGCAGAATTAATTATATTAGATGAACCTGCAGCTAATTTAGATCCAACTACTAGAAAACAATTATTTAGTATATTAAAAGGACTTACAAATAAAGGTACATCAATATTTATTTCAAGTCATATATTAGATGAAATTAAAAATTATGCAACAGATGCTACATTTATTAAAAAAGGTAATATAGTTTGATCAGGAGAAGTTCACGGAGATATGATTAATAATATTTATAATAAGTTTTATTTAGAAGAATATTATGAACAATAAAATGCAATCTTCTAAATCATTTGTGAAAAAGACTCTTAAATATTTATTTTTTGAATTATTTATATCAAAATTCTTTATAGGATTTTTAATTTTTACAATGTTAGCAAATCCAATAACATTTATTAGTATTTATTTTACAACTTATGATCTAATTAGTTATTCATTATTATTAATATTAATACCATTGATGTTATCAATATTTTTGTTATTTTTCATATCATATAAGTTCTTTTCAAGAAATAAATATGATTATACTGATTCAATATTATTAACTAGTTATATAAATAGAAAACAATTATTTTGATTAAAAATTCTTATAACATTTTTAATATCATTAGTTACTTATTTATTTTGATCAATATTTGATATGATTTTTCTTGCTTCTATTAAAGAAAATTCATTAATATTGATATATTTTGTTAATTTATTTATTAATGAATTTATATCATTATTGTTTATATTTACTTTTTCTATATTATGTATTAAGTTTAAAGAAATTCAATCAGTTGTTTTCTCAATATTAGTTTGTTTAGTATTTTTAACACCATCATTATTTACTAGACAAATCATTAGTAATAACAATATTTCTGTTTCATATAAAAATGAAGATGTTAATTTTGTTAAATTAGTAAACAACGATAATACTTATTATGGAGCAAAAATAGTTAATAAGAACTATTTAGATGTTCCTCCAATTGATTTTATAAATAATACTAATATAGCTAATTATTTTATTCCATCAGAATGAATATTATCTTTTTATAATGGTTCATTCAATGATGCTTCTCCTAATAATCAATTGAACTCAAATTATTCATTAAATTCTAATTCTTTTTATCAAATATCAAATGAGCAACAAAATAATTTAAATAGCAATATTGTTGTAATGAGAGCAGAAGATAAAGATATTTTTAATCTAGATTCATATGAATTTTCAAAACAAATTTTATTAGATATAGAAAATATGATATCTAATGAAAATATCATTGATATTAATAATGTTAAAGAAGTAGATCTTTTAAAAGAACTTATAAAAAATAACTATATTTGAAACAATCAAGTATTAAATGAACTTCAATTAAATACTATCAGATGCTTTACAGGTATAAATACAAAATATAATAGTTTTTATTATTTAATAAAATATAAAAATCATTTAAATAATAATTTAGAACTACTAAAGCAAAATATATCTAATAAATATAGTAGTAATTTATGAGATCTAATTGAATTTATAATTAATTCAGATTCTACTAAATATAATTTATTTAATTCTACAAATGTTTTATCTACAAGCAATTATATAAAATATTATTATCCATCATCGTTGACTATAAATACCGAACAAAAGACTTTAGAAGAAGATATCAATTTTATTAAAAATAACTTAATTAGATTTGAAAATAATGCTCCTTATTATTTAGCAAATGATAATAATTATTATACAGATAGAAATTTATTAACTAATTTACAATCATTAGATAATTCAATAGTTGATCAAGAATCTTGAAATAAGTTTGCTTCTAAATTATCTTTAAAATATGATTATGCAAATAATTTCTTAGGTTGAATAAAATTAAAATATTCAAATGTTATAGACTATAGTTTATCACCAAACTATTTTGATAGATATGAATATGATTATTATCTTGAACTTAAACCAAGAAATTATATTTGATTTTCAGATATTATCATAGCTATAATATCATTATTGTTTTTAATACTAATATATTTAGCTCAAAGAGAAAATAATAAAAATATTTATATTTAGCTATATTAATATTTACTAATTTATTAAATTTTAATAAATAATTTTACAATCATTAAAAAATATGATTTAATTATTAAGTATATTAATTTAAGCTGTGTATAAATAATTTATTTATACTGTGTTTAAAGAGAAAGGATATAATT
>CASEQO010000073.1 GCA_949290035.1 uncultured Mycoplasmataceae bacterium | reverse complement strand
TTTACAATCATAAAAGAATATGAAATAGGAACAAAATAAACAGCAAAAAAGCTAGAACATATAAATATTGTTCTAAAAATTTTTCCTTTATTTAACTTATTTTCTTTTTTCATACATATTCCTACTTTTAATTTTATAATTAAAATAAGAGAAATCAAGTTAAGGTGTTAAATTGTATTAATAAATAATATGACTTATAATTAATTTAATATTAAGGAAAATAAATTATGAATAGAACAAGAATTAAAGGAATAGTTTTATCTATAATTGGTTCAATAGGAGCAATTGGTGGTTCTGTTATTTTACCAATTGCTATGCATAGTAAAAAAAAAGTTAGTTTTATAGAATATGAAAATAATAATCCATATAAAGTAAGTTTTAAAATAGGAACTGGAATATATAATCTAAATCTTATTTATGATTATGAAATCGATGATTATAATAATAAATTAAGCAATATTGATATAGAAAGTATTAAAACTAAACTTGATGATTATGTAGATGAATCTAAAAAAAATAATAAATATCAAATAAGCGAATGATATTATAGCCAATTTATAAAAAATACACAAGAACATTACAAAAAAATACTAAACGAATCTAATAGTAGATATGAACAATTAGAAAGTGAATATAATAAAGCAAAAGATGACTATCTAAATTATAAAGGTGATGTATCATCTCCAGATTATCAAAATAAGAAAATAATATATGAATCTGCAAAATTAAGTTTAGAAGCTCATAATGAAGTAGAAAGACCTAATATCGAAGAATATAAAGAACTTGTAGACTCATATAAATTATTCTATATATTAAGAATATTAGGTATAACATTAATACCTCTATTCTCAATAATATTATTTATTGGTATATTCTTAATACTTAGTAAAAAAGATAATAAAAATAAACCTAAAATAGTTACTAATAAATTAGAAAATAATGAAGAAAGGTAATAATTGTGTATCTAAAAAAGTATCAAGTAAAACTCATACAAAAGAACAATTAGATAATTGTTCAAATCAAAATAACCCAAATAGTAAAGCATATAAATCTAATATAAATAATAAATCTAATCAACTAAACCCAAATAATCAAGCATATCATAAATCAAGAAATAAATAATTTAAAAAGAGTAGTTTTAAAAAACTACTCTTTTAATATATTAAATTTTGAACAATCTCATACAATATCACATATATCTTTATAAAATTCTAGTTCATGTGAAACTAATAGAAGTGTCCCTTTATAATTTATTAGTGCTTTTTTTAATTCTTCTTTAGCTTGTTTATCTAAATGATTTGTAGGTTCATCTAGAACTAACAAATTAGTTGGAGTATTCATAATTTTACATAATCTTACTTTAGCTTGCTCACCACCACTAAGTAATTTTAATTTTTTATTGACATGCTCTCTATTTATTCCACATTTAGATAATGACATTCTTACAAATTGTTGAGTTTTTTTATCACCAGTAAAATAGTTATACACATCATCATATGTAGTAATATCAGAAGTTATTTTGTTTTCTTGTTCAAAATAACCTATATCTATATATTGTCCTTTAATAACTTTTCCAGAAAAAGGTTTTATTATTTCAATAATAGTTTTTATTAATGTTGATTTTCCTAAACCATTTGTTCCAACAAGAACAATTTTTTGCCCTTTTTCAACTTTTAAATTTAAAGGTATAGATAAAGCACTTTCATACCCTATAATTAAATCTTTTGTCTCATATAATACTTTATCACTTTGTCTTGACTCTTCAAAACCAAAAGACATTTTAGTATTATCATTTACTATTTCAATTCTTTCTATTTTATCTAATGCTTTTTGTCTTGATTTAGCTCTTGCAGATGTTGAAGATCTAGCAATATTTTTGGCTATAAAGGTTTCCATTTTTTTAATTTGCTTTTGTTGTCTTTCATAACTTGAGTGTAATTTCTCTTTTTCTAATTCATATACTTTTACAAAATTATCATAGTCACCTTTATATCTAGTTATTTGTTTATTTTCTAAGTGATATATAATATTGCAAACACTATTTAAAAATGGAATATCATGAGATATTAATATAAAAGTATTTTCGTATTCTTTTAAATAAGATTGAAGCCATTTTATATGTCCCTCATCCAAATAATTAGTAGGTTCATCTAATAATAAAACATCTGGTTTTCTTAATAATAAATTTATTAATAAAATTTTTGTTCTTTGCCCCCCAGAAAGTTCACTAACATTTTTATTAAATCAAGATTCATCTATTCCTAATCCAGATGCTACTTTTTTAATTTCTACATCTATATCATAGAAATTATATCTATTTAGCATATCTGAAATGATTCCGGCTCTATTCATCATTTTTTCATATTGCTCATCATCATTTACATCAGCTATTTTTTCATATATAGATATCATTTCTTGTTCTAGTTCAAATAATCAATTATATGAACATCTTAAATATTCTATAACAGTTTGTTTATCTCCTAATTCAAGATGTTGATCCATATATCCTACTCTAACATTATTAGTTCAAATAATATCTCCTTCATCAGATGATTCTAATTTAGATATTATTTTCATAAACGTTGATTTACCTGCTCCATTTTTACCAACTAAACCAATATGTTCATTTTCAAATACTTTTAAAGATATATTTTTAAATAATTCCTTATCTTTAAAACTATGAGATAAATTTTTAACTTCTAACAAACTCATTATATTGTTCTCCATTAAAACATAAATATATTTTATAACAAAATAAAAATGACTAATAGTCATTTTTACTAATTGTTAATAATTTACATTAATATAAAAATGAAGACACTGAAAAATGAAGTTATCTCATTTTCATGTCCTCATATAAAAAATTATTTTATATTTTATAAATACTTATAAACAAATGATTCTAATGATTTTTCTTTCTTAATAATATGATTTATAGAATCATATAGCGCTATTTCACCATTTTTTAAAATAAGTAAATCATCAGCTAGATATTCTACTTCACTCATATCATGAGAAATAACTATAATTGTAATATCATTTTTAATAGTAAATTCTTTTATGAATTTTTTAATTTCATTTCTTATTTTAATATCTAATCCTGTTGATAATTCATCTAATATAATAAGTTTTGGCTTATGTAGTATAGCTAATAATAAATTGATTCTTTGCTGTTGACCACCAGATAGACTTGAAATATTTTTGTTATAAAAATCTTTAATACCAAATGTTGATATTAATTCATTAAGTTCTTCATTTGATATATTTAATTTATATGAATCGATTAAAAATTTAATTAGATCTTTTACTTTTACTCCATATGGATATGTTGAATCTTGAAATTGTATCCCTATCTTTTCATTAAATGATTTATTAAATTCAAAATTATAGTTTATTGTTCCTTCATCATATTTAGTAACACCTATTATATTTTCTATTAATACTGATTTTCCTGCACCATTATGACCAACAATAGCTAAATTTCTACCTCTTTTAATATTAAAACTAATATTATTATTTGCAATTAACTCTGTACCTTTTACTTTAAATCTTTTAACTAAATTATGAACTTCAAGTATATTTTCACTATCTAAATTCTTTCCGTAATTTGGAATATTATTTACTTTTCTTTTTTGTTTTATCACTTCATTAATAATATTCCATTTAAATTTATTACTTCCTCTATTATTTCATCTAAATGAACATGCAACTAGATACCCAAATATTGCCATAAATACTCAAGGCATTATTAAATTTAAGATTTTATCATGTTTATAAAAAACAGTAATAAACATATCATCACCAAATCCATTTATCATACTTGGATTTTTCATCATTTCAATAATGTTCATTTCCATAATATTTAAAACTTTAAATTGTTCATCTATATTTCAAATACTAGACATTTCAAAATTTACAATACTTGGTATTGGATATCCAGATGTAAATGCTTCTATACCAGATGAAATACAATATTTAAAAGGTACTAAATATCCTAAATATCTTACTACATCAACTGATCCAACTAAAGCCATTGGTAGTATACAAGGACCAACAAAGAATGATACCATCATTAAGCAAATTCCAGTAGCTTGAATAAATAATGTTGATTTAGCAATAGATGATAAAAATAATCCTACTAGTGTTGCTAATATTATTAATTCAAACATTGTATAAATATAACTACCTCAATCTGCATTTTTTATTAGATACATAAATGATGTATCTGTAGTCATAACCATAGTTCCATTATTTAATATATCCATTTCTCTTATACTATCATTCATACTATCTGAGAAGATTATAAAACATGAACAAAATATAAATAATATTGATGATAAAACAATAACAATATTATATATTGATATACCTAATAAAAATTTTAGTGGTTTTATTGGTGTTGTTCCAATTCTTTTTAATAGAGATGAGTTTCTAAATTCAAAAATTGATTGTGGCATAAAAACCAATAATATAGAAAGTATTGGTAAACTAAATATTCCTGGAACAACAAAAGCAGAACCTATTATTCTTCCAATAAATAATATTAGAATAAACGGAACAATATAAGCAAACATTGGTCCAATTATTCCTTTTCAAAAATATTTGTTTATAAATGATAAAATTGATTTCATGTTAATCCTTACTAAAATTATTTTTTGGTTTATTAAAAAAATTGTTTATCTTTTGAATAATAAATTTATGATAATCATTTTCATTTTTAAATTCTATTTTATTAAACTTAAAAAATTCATCTATTTTATTTAATGATAAAACATAATTTAGAAATATTATTTTTTTACCATGTTTCAATCTATACGATTCTAAAATATAATTAGTCTTTCTTAAAACAAAAACAGTATTGTAAAAATCATCATGAAATTTTTTTGAAATATAATCTAATATAAATTTATTCTTCGATTTTTTTGAGTTGTAAATAAAATCAACTTTATATTCTTTAATTAAATCAAATGTATAATGATTAAATATTTTAATAGATAATGTAGCATTTATATCATTTTTTGAATTTATTATTTCATTATTTCCAAGATCCTCACTTACATTGTGAATATTAGTTATTTCCTCATCTTTAGTCTTTATTGTTATAAAAGCAATTTTATATAATTCATCAATCTTATCTTCAATTACTTCTTTTATAAACTCATAATCAAAAGATTTTAAAACGGGCCTAAATCATTCTTCATATAGTTTATTTAAAATTTCATTATTAGATATAGATAAATCATTTCATATATTATGAACTTTATACAAAGAAATGGCATCATCTAATGCATCATGACTATTTCTAGAATTTAAGTTAAAAGCATTTATTAAATTTTTTAACGATGGTATTATTTTCTTATTTTCAAATAGTTCAATAACATCTTCTGAAATATCAATTATTTCTATTTTTTTGTTAATACCATATCTCTCTATAGCATTATTTATAAGCTGCTGATCGTAAGATCCATAACAAAAAATATATTTGGAATTTTTAGAAAAATTAATAAACTTTTCTAAAACTGTTTTTTCTGAATATTTTTGTTCTCTGAAAAAATCAATTGACTCCATCTTTTTTGTTAAATTGGGTCCGTATCTACAATACTCATTAAAATAGTCAATCTTTCCATTTTTACATCTAACAGCCGCCAACTGCAAAATAAAGTGTTCTTTTGTTATATTATTTTTTTCTCCATTAAAAATTGAATTAAATTTTCTAGCTGCTTCTAAATCAATATAAATCACTTCATATTCTTGTGTCTTATATGTTTTTCTAGGACTTTCCATATTTGTATCCTCGGTTTGATTTTTGTCTTTTTTATTTTTATATATTATATAAAAATAAAATTATTTATAAGTATTTAATATACACAACAATATACTTAATTGCATTATTAATTATTAATAATTTATATATTATGAATATAGATAAATTTAAAAATAAATATTTAAAATAATAATATAAAACCATCACTATAAATTAGTGATGGTTTATTTTTATTCTTGCTTATCTTTTCTATAGAAAATAAAAAATAATAATCCAGATATTAATGAGAAAGTAGCTCCAACAGGTCATAAAACTGATCCAGCTATAAATAAAGAATTATCTATAGGAATTGCTTTATAAAAATCTAATACCTCACTTAATGATGGGGGATTCATAAATTCTGTTCCTGAAACATCATCTAATTTACTTTGAGTATCATATCAATATTTTGCTAAACCAATAACATTATATGAATATCCATTATCATTAGCAAACTCTTTAGTAAATGTTTCATTATTACCAATAGTTTTACCAGAATATAAATTTCAAAATGCATCTTGATTAAAATATCCTGACGATGACTCACCAGTTTCATCACTATATTTAGATAATGATTTTGTTCCAACTGCACCAACAACAAATAATGGAACTCCACCTGCAATTAATACAGCTCCACCTATTAATATACCTAATGATATTTTCGTTCTTAATCTCATAATAATCCAATATTTTATTAATAAAAATTATAACAATAAATAATTTATAAAAGTCATTAAATAACTAAATTTAAAATTTAACACATTAAATAACTAAATTTAAAATTTTGTCTTGAACATAAATTACTTTTTTAATTTCTTCTTTTGATGATATATATTGCTTAGATTTATCATCATTTAATACTAAATCTATTAGTTCTTCTTGGCTTAAACCTTTTTTAACATTTAATACTAGTCTAACTTTATTATTTATTTTTACTGGTATATTAACATCATCACTTTCTATAAATGATTCATTATATTCAGGTCATATTGAGAAAAATAAATAATCATTATATCCAAGTTCTTGATTTAATTCATCAGCAATAAATGGAGCAAATAAAGATAATACTTTTAAAAATGATTTAACTTGATTTTTAGAAATTAATTCATTTTTGTTACAAAAATTCATAAAAATCATCATATCAGATATAGCCAAATTAAATTGCATATTTTCAATATTTTTAGTAACATTTCTTATAAATAAGTTGTAATCTTTTAATGTTAATTCATGATCATCATTAATAAATTTATCTTTATTATTGATAATATAGTTATAAACTTTATCTAATCATTTTCTAACACCATTTAATGAGTCATCATTTCATGGTAAAGAAGATGTTAATGGCCCCATAAACATTTCATACATTCTTAATGAATCAGCACCATAATCATTAATAACATGATCAGGGTTGATAACATTATTTTTTGATTTAGACATCTTAACACCTTTTTCATCTAAAATCATACCCTGATTAATGATTAACTGAAAAGGCTCTTTAGTAGGAACAATTTTTATATCATATAAAAATTTATGTCAAAATCTTGCATATAGTAAATGAAGTACTGCATGTTCTTGACCACCTATATAACAATCTACTGGTAATCATTTTTCAAATCTTTTATATGCTTCTTTAGAATTTAAATCTAAATATGTTCCATCTTCATTTTTTAAAATATAAGCTAAATAATATCAACAAGAGCCAGCTCATTGTGGCATTGTATTTGTATCTCTTTTATATTTTTTACCATTAACTTCAACATATAATCATTTATCTAAATTTGATAATGGAGATGTTCCATCTTTGGATGGTTTAATATTTTTAGTTTTTGGTAATTTAACTGGTAAATTTTTAATAATAGCTATTTTACCATCTTCATCATATAAAACTGGGAATGGCTCTCCTCAATATCTTTGTCTACTAAATATTCAATCTTTTAATTTATAAGTAGTAGTTATTTTTCCAATATTTTTAGATTTTAAAAAATTAATTGCTTGATTAAATGAACTTTCATAATCTAAATCATTTAATTGTTCTGAATTACATAATTTTCCATCGTTGTTTATTTGTTTGAATGAAATATTATTTTCATTAGCAAATAAATTATCTCTTTCATCAAAACTAGGAACACCCATCACACAACCTGTTCCATAATGTGATAAAACATATTCAGCTATATATAAAGGTATTTCTTCATTAGTTAATGGATTAATTACTATCAAATTAGTTAAATATCCTTTTTTACCTTTTTCTAGTTTAGTTCTTTCAAATTCTTTTTTTTGTTTACATTCGTCTATAAATGATTTTATTTCATCATTTATTTCTACATAATTTGATAATTCTTTATATTCAGGAGAAATAGCTAAATAACTAACACCATAAATAGTTTGTGGTTTTGTAGTAAATACACTTATAGTTTTATCTGAACCTTTAATTTTAAAATCTATAGTTAGTCCTGTAGATCTTCCAATTCATTTTTCTTGAATATTTTTTAACCCAACTGGTCAATCAACTAAACTTAAATCATCTATCAATCTATCAGCATAATGAGTTATTTTTAAAACTCATTGTTTCATAGATTTTTTTACTACTGGATATCCACCTCTTTCAGATACATTGTTTCCTTTGTCATCTTTAACAACTTCTTCATTTGCTAAAACTGTACCTAATTCTTCGCATCAATTTACATCTATATCTCTAATTTCTGCTAAACCTTTTTTTAGAAGCTGAGCAAATATTCATTGTGTTCATCTATAATAATTAACATCGGTTGTATTAACTTCTTTATTTTTATCATAACAAAAACCAATTTTAGTTAATTGTTCTCTAAAATTATCTATATTTTTTAATGTAAAACCTTCTGGGTGATTACCTGTATTTAATGCATATTGTTCTGCAGGTAAACCAAATGCATCTCATCCAATAGGATGTAATACATCATATCCTTGCATTTTTTTAAATCTAGCAATAATATCTGTAGCAGTATATCCTTTTGGATGACCTACATGAAGACCTTCTCCAGATGGATAAGGAAACATATCTAAAACATAATATTTTTTATTACCTTCTTTTTCGGTAAATTTATAAATATTATCTTCTTCCCATTTCTTTCTTCACTTTTTTTCAATTAAAACATGATTGTACATAATTACATTACCTTAATTTTTTTAGCTTTTAATGCTTCTAATACTTCTTTTGTTTCACAAGAATTTGTTGATTCAGAATTACTATATTCTTTAAATACACATGAAAATAAATTTGATAAATTTATATCAATATTTATTGATGAATTACTATATATTTTTTTAAAAAAATCCTCATCAATAAGATCTATTTTAGATCATTGTAATTGTTCAATTAATTTTTCATATATTGGTCTTATATAAATTTTTATAATAGAACATATTTTTTTATTTGTTTTATTCAAATAAAGAAATTCAACTGTTGAATATTCATCTTCTCTATATGGGTTAAATATTCTATGGTCATCTATATATAGTTCAGATATTCCTTTAATATATGTTGACTGATATTTTATACAAACATTTTCAATTAAGTTTTTTTTTGATAAATATTTATTTTTTAAATTAGAATAATTTTTAAATTGTATTCTACTGTATTCAAAAAAAGAATTATTTTTTGTAATTGAAATATCTAAGGATTTAAAAATATCTTTTATAAGATTCATTATCTCTAAAAAAGTATTTTTTATAAATGATTCATTTCTAGTGTTTTCATATGATAATACATATTCAAAAGCAAGATGATTAGATTCTAAAGATGAAAAATTATCTATATCTCTATTAATTTTTCTATATGAATAAATCAAACCTTCTTTAATAGAAATTTCTAAATCAACTATTTTATTTTTTAATCAAACTGTAAAATCATCATTAAAATA
>CASEQO010000072.1 GCA_949290035.1 uncultured Mycoplasmataceae bacterium | reverse complement strand
ATCAATTATAATAAATAGTGCTTATAGTGGTAATTCTATTTCTACAACTAGTACTACTAGAAATAATGTAGAAATTCATGGGTTTAAGAAAAATATTACAACCGAATGAAATTCACAATGAGATCATTATTTGAGTGATATGCAAAATGTTGATCAATATAAATTAAAATCTGCTGCAGATATTAATGAGCTAGATTTAAGAAAAATAGTTGCTTCTAATATGTCAAGTTTTTTTACAAACTATCCAGAGGATGTAACATATGAAGATATTACTATAGAGATTAGAGAAAGAAGACCTGAAGATGGTAGGGTTCAAGTTGGGATCATGTTAAATAAGTGATATAAGAACGGGGGAATTCAATATTCTTCAATGAGAGATTCAACATATGACGCATTAATAATTGGTTTTAATATAACAAATACTTCTATTAATTCTAAAACATCTTATTTATTAAATGATATGAATAATGTAAATAATTATAAATCTATAGAAGTATTAAATATTAATGAAAATGATTTAAAACAAATTATTATAGATAATAAAACATTAATATATGATAAACCAGTTTCTAGTATGTCATTATCAGATATAGAAATATCTAATATTGTTAAGAACTCATATAATGGATCTATTAAATTTGATATAACTTTAAAAAAAGTTTATGCAAATGGAGCAGTAAGTACTAATCAAGTAGATTGAATAGGTCCAAACACAATAGAAATAAACGGTTTTAAAGCAAATACTAGTTACATTGTAGTTTCTTGAGGAAATAAACAAAAAATTCCAGAAAATATGTTTGATTTAGAAACAAGAGCAAGAAACTTATTATATAAACAAACACAATTCTTTGATAAAGATACTATTTTTAATTTTAGTACTCCTATTAAAAATGATATAAAAGGAATAGTAACTTATACTATTACTCCTAATTCATATATTAGTGGAGGTAGTTCAGTTTCTAATACTAATAAATCATTTACTTTTATAATAGAAGGCTTTTATCAATGAACTACTAAAGTTAAAAATGTTTCTTCATATGATTTATCATTATTAAATGGATATGATTTATTTGCTAATAAAACATTAAATGATGTTTCATTAGAACAAATTAAAACATTAGTATTTAATAACCTAGATAGATTTTTAGAAGAAATACCAAATGATTTAAATATAGATAATTTAGACATATCTGTTTTAGATAAGAATGCTAAAGGAGATGCATTATCAAGATCATCTGATAATACTGGTTATATTAATCTAAAATTATCATTAAATAAATATTATGAAGATGGTAATGTAAAACAAGGAGCGTTCAAAGACTTTTTTGTAAACGAAGGTGTTAGAATTTATGGATTTAAATCACAACCACCTTCATCTTCAAATATAACTAGTTTAGATTGAAGTGATTTAGGAAGTCCATCAAATATTAATGAAGTGGATTTAAATCTACTAAAAAATGAATTAATTAGTAAAGGAGATTTTCCTCAAGATGTAACTATAGAATCAATAGATGGATGACAAACTTCTAGTAATACTTGTAGTTTTTTATTAACTATTAAAAACTATTATGATGATAAAGGTAATTTAAATGATGGATCAAGAACTATATCTTTAACATTATATAATTACAAAAATTCATATGTACAAAATGATGGTTTTATTAATTCTAGTAATAGTGAATTTAATGAACAAGAAAATGACTTTTTTACAGATAATTGAATATGATTGTTAATAGGAGGAGTTGGGTTACTATTATTAATAATTATAATAGCTATTGTATGCTTTATTATTTCTAGAAAGAAAGCAAAAGAAAGAATAGAAGAACAAAGATCTAGATATATTACATATTCAAATCCAAATCAAAACAGATTGCCAAGTTCTACTATTAATCAACCACAAAGATTAACTACAACTGTTTCTAGAAATCCTAATAATAGATTAGCTTATTCTAACAATTCTAATACTAATAATCAATTATATAGTAATCCTTATAGACAACCTCAACAAAGAAATCAAAATCTACAATATAGAAATCCAAATCAAAATAAAACTACTACAACTAGAACAGTAAAAAAGTAAGTTCTAGTAGATAAGTATCATTATAATCTCACATGACTATTATCAAAATCTTTACATAAACGTTTTCGCATAAACAATAATGATATACATTATCATTATTGTTTTTAGTATATAATAATACTATATTAATTTGAGGTATAAAATATGTTATATACATCAGAAGATCAAAAAGAAAAAACTAATGAATCATTTACTCCTAATGTTGTTAATGATTTAGGTCCAGTTATTGTTTCAGGGACTCAAAAATTTTTATTTTGATTATTTGTAGTATTAACTTTTGGAATTTATTATTTCACATCATCTATTAAAAGAGTAAATTATTTAAATAGATTGCAAAATAAGATAAATGAAAGTGCTTCAGGAATAGATATTCAATTAGAAAAAAGATTTGACACATTAACTAAATTAGTAGATACAGTAAAAAGTCAAGTTAAGTTTAACAAAGAAGTATATGAAAATATTGCAATGTATAGAAGTGGTATAACTAATTCTGATCAAGGTTCTAATTTAACTACAAAAAATGAAGCTATTAATAAAATATCTAATGGAATAGCAATGGCATTTGAAAACTATCCAGATTTAGGTGCTGATGGCTCTATTAGAAAATTAATGACTGAAATTACAATGATTGAAAAAGAAATTGCAGCAGCTAGAAGATTATATAATTCAGATGTTACAGAATTTAATTCTACTATTTATAATTTTCCAACTAATGTTGTAGTTTATAAAAAAGGTTATTCTGGATTAAATTTATTTAAAGCTGAAGAATCTAAAAAAATTGATGTAAAAGTTAGTTTCTAATAAAATAATGAGTTTAATTACTCATTATTTTATTGTCTAATTAATATAAAATTAATAACAAGGACATAAAATGAGTAGTACTAAAAAAAATGGAAGTTATTGAAACAAGGAATTGTGACCAAAATTTAATGCTGTTTTTAATGACGAAAAATTAAAGTGATATGCTGATGATACACCTGAAGAATACTTTGAAATAGAAAAACAATATTATTCTTCTGTTAAGAAATATAAAAGTAATCATTCAGAAAAAATGTATTTACTATATAAATATGCATTGCTACCATTATCATTTATAACAATAATTCCTTTTTATTGAGTTCGTAAGAAATATAAGACTTTAAAAAGGAATAAAGATATTTTATTGAGTGAATGTAAAAGATTACAAGAAGAAAAATTTAAATATCATCCAATGTTGGCTAAAAATCTATATAGAATTATAGATAATTTTAGTAATATTTTTCCTTATAGAAATATGGGTCCAGTTCTTCCTAAACTTGTGCAAGATCTTGATAGTGCATCATTATTAAAATCACATGAAGAAAATGACACTATTAATCCTTATAATACTTCTTGAGGTATATTAGATAATAAAATTATTATTCATGTGGCTAAACAAGAACATAAAAAATATTTGCAAGAATATACTGGATCAATATCTGTTCCATATCAAGTTGTTACTAAAGATTCTACAGGTCAAATTCGTTCAACAACACACTATGAAACGATTTATGCATCATATTCTCATCCAGCTCACGCTATAGAAACAACAAATTCTACTTTCGCATTTATGGAATCATGTTCTGAATTAGAATTTTTTTATGAAGGACCTAAAGCTTCTTTTGAACAAAAAGAGTATAATCAAAAATACAATTATTCTGCTTTAGAAAATGATGAATTTGAAAGTAGATATAAATGAAGAAGAACTAATGATGTTCAATTTAGAATGGTATTTACTCCTTGAACACAAGAATCATTTTTACAAGAAGCTAGATATTCTGATGATTTACCTCCAGAATTATTATGACAAAAACATGGTAGTTTTATATTTAATAGATATACATTTAAAAATAAATCATTAATTTTAGAAAAATATTTTAAATCAATAGTTGATCAATTTTTAAATGAACCTATATTATCTTATGAAGATTTTAAAAGAAATGTAGGTAAAAGAATATTAGAGTTTTATAATAGAATTTATAAAGCTACTAATTATATGTATAATACGACAATTATGCCTTCAGAAGATCATACTGAAATTATAAAAAATGTTATAGAGAAACCTGAATTTAGTGTAGAAAGTGCAAAGTTTTTTGCTTTCTATGTAGTTAATGAGTATTTCAATTGTGAAGTTTGTAAGTACGATACAGATTGTTTTTATGTATTAGGCGAAGGTGAGGATGATATTGAAATAGATTCAAATAAAGTTGTAAATTGCAGAATGGTAGGAATATCATTTGAAAAAATAGCAAAAGTAAAAAATATTTCTAGATATGCACCAGGAGCAGGTGTAACAGTACAAGTGCCTATTACATATTATAATTATGTTGCTCATCAAGATGATGTTTATATTGGATATATAAAAGTAAATACTGATAAGTATTATATGGAATTTGATAACTATGTAGGCGCACATACTAACATAGTAGAAGATGAAATTAATAGTTTAATTAATTTATTAAAAGAACAAAATATAAGTATTGCTATTAGACATAATATATTATCCATATTAAGTTATGACGACAATATTAGAGATAATAAAGATATTAAAAAGTTAATTAAATTAGTTAATAACAAAAAGTAATAAGTTTATATACTTATTACTTTTTTATTAGATTTTTTTCAATTAATATATTTTTATAATCTATTAGATATTTTTTAACTTTCTCATTTATATAAGAATTATTTATTTTAGAAAATTTTAAAACTCTTTCTAAATCATTAATTTTGTTATTTAAGATGTTAATTATTCCTTTGTCGTCTCAATAATAATTATGTTTATCATACCCTTTATGAATATCAGGGGGTAAAGGTAAGCAGTTATATTTATCACTAATTTCTAACAATATATTTTCATCATTAGATTCTAAAAATTCTTGTTTAATTTTTCAAACAGGTTTAATATGAGCATATTCTGGATTATCTATTTGAATATGTTCAAAATATGAATTGCACATATTTATAATTGATATAAAACTATTTTTAACGTTATCTTTTTGTTTATTTCTTAATTTACTTATTTTTTTGTCTAAATCTATATAATTATTTATATTTTTTAACATTTCCTTTTCAAAATCACATTTTATTTTTTTTCATTCTTGTGTTTTTTCATTAGAAAAAATGAATTTATTAAAATATGTTTTTAATAAATTAGATGAATTAATTCAACTAGTAAAAGAATATGTCTCTATTTTGTTTTCTTTTCATTCATTTCATATTTCTTTATATGATATATCACTAAAAGTATATTCAATTTTCTTTATTATGTTTACAACTTGCATAAAAAAACCAAATACATATTCTTTATCATTATATATAGTTTTTAAATATCCATTTTTATTACCTTGACCACTTGGGTTACTTCCTGTTAATATGTATTCAATATTCTGAAAAGTTATATTTTTAAAAACAACTTCTTTTTCAATATATTTATTTATTTTAAGTTCTTTTATTTGTTTGCTATCAAAATAAAATACATCCTTCTTTTTAGAATTATCATTAAATTCATGTTCTAAATTTAATTTATTTATCAATTGTTTTCTAACTAATAATGAGTAGTTATTTCTTTTTACTTTTTCATGGCTCTTTGTTGTTGATGTTCTAATTTCTATATTATTAAAATGTATTTTATAATCATGAATATAGTTATTTTGATCAACTAATATATAGTAATCAATATTTGACATATTATTTTTAGAAAAAACATTCATTTTAATTACTTTAAAATCATAATTAGTTATATTAAATTTTATTTTATTAGTCATAATTAGAACCTTAATGATCTAAATATTTCTTCTAGAACTTCAACACTAATTGAATTACCACATAGATAAATTAATTTATTATCAGATATTAGATTATGAATACTAATTTTATTGAAATCATTTTTATTAAATCCCATATATTGAAAACATTCTATAGGTTTCATTTCTCTTATTTTATTTTCGTCAAAAAATAATTTTAATCTACTCATAGCTCCTGAAGCGGTTAGAGTCGGACCATAATAATTTATGTCATAAATATATGATTCACTATTATATGATGTGTAGTTAATTAATGATGCTTTCATAATATTATTTTTTGTTAATTTAAAATTTGAATTTTTATATTTAATGTATTTTTTCTCATATTCAAATGAATCATTTAATATATCTTTTAATTTTCTATTTGTTTTATTATTAATTTTTTCTAAATTAGGAAATTTAAAATTAACTTTATTTTTATGTTCTTTTAAAACAGATAAGCAAAAGACACGTTCTCTATTTTGTAGGCTTCCAAAATTAACTGAATTTAATAAGTAATATTTTGATTCATATCCTAGTTTATTTAATTTATTAATTCATTTATTGAATTGTTCTAAATGGTTTTTATTTATCAATGCTTTAACATTTTCTAATAATAAATATTTTGGAAGTTTTTTATCTGAATTTTTCATTTCATATAAAATTCTTTCAATTTCTCAAAGCAAACTACTTCTAGTATTAGAGTTTTTATCTAATCCCTTTTGTTTTCCTTGAGTAGAAATATCTTGACATGGAAATGAGTATGTAAATATATCAATGTCATCATCAATATTTTTTCCATTTACAGATTTAATATCAAAATAGTTTTTAGATATATTCTTTGAACAGTTTAATAAAAATCCTAATTCACTATTTTTAAATCTTTCTTTTCATAAACTTTTATCAATTTGATTTTTTGAATCATTACTTAAATTATATTCTTGTAAAAAAGTTTCTTTTTTTAACTCTTTGATATTATTATGAATTAATTCATAACTTATTATTGCAGGAATAAATCATTCAACAATACCTGAATGTTTTATGTTTCACTTTTTTTCTTTAGAAATATTTTTTAAAGCTTTATATTGGGATCCTATGCCTGCAAACGCTTCGAATAATTTAATCTCCTTATAATTGTTATTATCTTGACTTTATTTACAAATATTTCATACTTTTGTATAAAATTAATAATGAAAATATTTTTAGAATTATAAATTTTTTGGAATTTTTATTTCTTTAATTTAAATATTGAGGTAATTTATGAAAAAAAGTCAAGATAATAACAATTATGTTGACTTTTTAACTTTTTATGAAAGTATATTCTCTAAAATAAAGTATATAATTTTAGATTAATTTATAATTAAATTCATGAATTTCTAAAATTAATTAAATATGTTAGTATTTTATAGTGGGGTGATTTAATGGGATATTTAATGCTATCGTTTTTAATATTTTCATTAATTTTTTGTATGTGATTAAAATATTATTATCCAAATACTGAAAATAAATTTATTCTAAACATTAGAAATAAATTTTCCAAAGATAAAAAATTATTATGAATCATTAGTTCCTTAATATCATTTTTATTAATAGTAATTTATTTTGTTTTTAGATATGGTATAGCAATTGATAATGTTGTGAATTATGATTTATTTAATTTAAGTCCTAGTGATTTTAGATCGAATAATATCTCAGGTGTTTTAATGCTAGATATATGTTCTTTTTTATCTATAGCATTTTTATTTTTAGTAATATTTGATTGAAAACATAAATATATTTTAAAACCTATTTCTGTACTATGTATTCTTGGTGGGGTAATGAATTTAGTATTTAATGCTATCCCATTATATAATAGTTATCAATGAGATGCATATACTTTCTTTTTAGGTGCAAAAACATTTGGTGTTCAAAAAGACGCTCCATTAACATTTATAATGCATTATTGAATGATTATAGGTGGATCGTTAGTTTTAATGTATTCTAAAATGTTTAAAATTAGAGATTATTTAGTATTATTAGCAATAGCTATAATATATATTTCATATGTGATAGCTTGTTCTTATAGTTTAAAAATTTATAGTCATGTTACAGCTGCAGCAGCTGGTGATTATGTTTCTATAATTGATTGATATCCAGGATATTATAATCCAGTGGATTTAAAAGGAAATCCTTTAATAGATAGATATGGTGATATTATAACAAGTCCAATTAGGCCACCATATCATATATTTATGAGTATTTTCCCAATAAAACAATGACAATGAGGTGCTGTTTTTGCTTATGCATGTTTAATAATGTTTGTTGTAATAATTTTATTAATTAAGTGATTGTTTGATAAATACGAATACATGTTTTTAAATAAATTTTTATTCAAAACAAAATATTATTTGTAGAATTTACTAATAATTAATATACTTTTAATTTATTGATTTACAATAAAAGAAGAAGGATAAAATTATGATTTTTAGTGCAATGAATGCTTTGAATAATTTTGATAAACCAGATGAGTCTGGTAATTCTCCAAAGCAACATTTTGATATAAATAAAATTTTAAAAAAAGAATATAAACCATATAAAGAATATAGAAATAAAACTTATTTACCATTAATGATATTATTGTCTGGATTAATATTTTTTATAGGTAACATTTTTTTGTTTTTATTTACTTTAATTCCTATAATGGATGTTGATGTTTATTATAATGATGATGGAAGTTTTGCATTTATAGATACAGCAACATCACTTTGAAATGCAAAAATTATTAATGGAGAAATAACATATACTATAACACCTATGTTAGCTACATTGATAGTACCTATTTTATCTAGTTGCATTTGAGCCTTTACTGTTCCTTTTGCTTGAATTTTCATTTCTAGAAATAAAATTAAAAATACTTTTTTTATAGACAAGTTTGACGAAATATATAAACCTAATTTAATTTTTAATAAATACACTTTCATTGATTGCAGAAATTTAAAAAAATCTATTTTAATGTATGTTCAATGTATAGTTCATTTTTTAATGGTTATTTGCACTATATATTTATTTTTTGTTGCATTTGAAAAACCATATGTAGATTCTTTACAAAATACTAATAGAAGTATATTTTATTTATGATCAGGATATTTTGAGCCTTATTCAATAGATAAAAATGGATTAATTTATAAAGTTTGTGATTATAAATTAAAACCAAATTTATATACTATATTAGCTTCTATATTTTTAGTTATTTCTTTTTTTCTTAACTTAACTTGATTAGCTAGAATACATAGTAATGTTTGTAAAAATCAAAATAAATCTGTAATAGAAAAATTAAAAGATAAATTATTTTTTGAATCTTTAAATATATCAAAAGAGGCTAAAGAACAAATTATTCAAATAATCATCCAAAAAGATTATACTGATAAATTAAAAAAATGAGTAGGATAGATTTTATTTATAAGTTTAAATTATGATTTTTTATAAAATTAATTACTTAAACTATTAAATATTTTAATAATGGTGATAAATATGGATAAAATTGAATGATGAAATTATCATAAAAGAGAATTACGTTCTAGAAAAGAAATAGTGATTTTTGGATTCTATATTTTACTTATTTTATCTTTTTTACTATTAATAATTTCTGCTACTTATATATTTTTATTTTTCTTTATCTTTAAATTAAATACAACTATAAACATAGTTTTTGTTTCGTTATCATTTGTATTTTTCTTTGTGTCGCTTTTTTTCTTTATAGCTTTAATATGAATACCATATAAATGAAGTGCAGAGAGAATTTATGATAATTTGTACGATACTAAAATTAATGTTAAAGAATTTAAACTAAAAAAAAAATAAGAAACATTTTAAAAATATCATTATTTATATTTTCTATTTTGCCTATTCCATTGGACATATACATGGTAATTAAATCAAATATATATAATAAACAATTTAATTTAATAGATAATAACTATAAAAATTTAAAAGAATCATTTAATTATATAGAATATCTTAAAAATAATGACATAAATTCAATTAATTATTTTTATGTTTTCTATAAGAATAATTTAGAAAAATTTTTTCCATATAATTTTAATACTAATAATTACAATAATTTTGTTTATTATCTTAGTCATAACAATAGCGAAAGAAATGTTTTAATGAGTAATATTTCTTTATTAAATTATCAAGAAATACCAAGTGATATTGAATATTCTAAATATTCTAATAATATAAATAAAACTATAAATGTTTTAAAAAATTTAGATTTTGAAAATTATGCAGATTCACTTTGTATATTTAGTTCTTCTCTTTTATTAACATCATCACTAATATGTTTAATTTACTCAATTTATGCTATTTATAGAAAAGATAAATTTTGAATTTTCAATTATAATTAGTGCTACTATAATAATAGTATGAGTAATCTAGGTATTTTAATATTATTAATATCATTGTTTTCAATAATATTAGTTATTATATTTAACAAATGAACAAAAGTAGTTTTTAGAAATTATTATTTTTATTTAATAATTTCTATTTTGTATTTAACATATTTTATATTATTTAGATATGTAAGAGATATTCAATTTTTTAAAGAAAATGATATAAATTTCTTTATTGAATATGATCCATATACATATTCATTTAGAACTAGTAAAATATTTTTATTAGATTTATGTCCTATGATTTCTATGTTATTGCCTATATCATTAATATTTGATAAAACTAGAAACACTTCCAAAGTTTTATCATTATATGGATTTCTAGGTGGAGCATTAACTATATTTGGTAATCTTATATTTATTGATCATGTAGATATACCAATATGAAAATTCATATTTATAGGTGATGATCCTAATTATCTAATGTTTAGTTCACATTATATAGTTATGATCTTATCTTTAATAGTTATATTAAATTCTAAAAAATTTACTAAATGAAGCATATTAGGAACATTAATATTTATTGGATTGTTTATTTTATATATAACAATTATTAGTAATTTATTTAATATTGAGTGTAATACAACTGGGCTTAAAAAAGGAGATTGAATAAAACCAGATAATGTTAGAAATTGATATTGTGAATATGGATTTTTACAAAATATATTAAATTTAACATATCCATTTAATACTATATTTTGATATAGTATTGCAATGCTAATAGTTTTTGCAATAATTATTTTAAGAAACTTATTAGTTAAAGATAAATATTACATAGAAACAAAATTATGATGAAATAAACT
>CASEQO010000071.1 GCA_949290035.1 uncultured Mycoplasmataceae bacterium | reverse complement strand
CCATCTAATTCTTTAGATATTTTAACAAATTGATATAAATAATTATCTGAATCAGGTCTTTTTAAAACTACTTGTCTAAAATCTATAGTTGAATCTATATCTAATAATCCTGAATTAGTTAATTGCTTTCTTTCTATTTCGGGAATTACATTATTTTCACTATATGTATATGATTCTGAATAAGGTATTAACCCAGTTGGTTTGAACTCTTCTTCATTAAATATAGTTTCATAACCACCAAATGTAGAAATTGATTTATAATCATTACTTGTAAATGCAGTAGCATTTAATTCTGCAATATAACCTACATCGTATTTAGCATTATTTATTTGTTCTATTGTAGGGTTTTTAGGTACTATAAGATTACCTTGTTCATCTTTGGGGTCGTACATGAAAGATTCTGGAGGATTTGCATTTACTCATACTATTTTAGGAATATACATCCCTGTGTCTTCACTAGCAAAATCTCCTCTATAATATGGAGACTCATCGTTGAAATATCTTAATTCGTTTTCTTGTTTGATAATTTCATTATCTTTATAACCTATCATGTTAAATGTAGATTTAGAATTTAATAAATTCATTTCTACTTCTAATATTCATCTAGTTTTAGAATATTTATCTTCATCTTCAGATTTTGGATCATATTCCTTGATAACAATTTGAAAATTATATTTACCATTTTCATTTTTTCTTTTCATTACATATGAACCTAAATCTACATTGAATGTAGCATTACTGTTTATTGTTTCAGGTTTAGAAAATATAGGTAGGTCGTTACCATCTGTTTTATCTGGATTATTTTCATCAAAACTACCCTCTCTAATAAATGGTTTATATCTAGATGCATAACCTAAAGATTCACCAGTTATAGGATCATAAATTGGTATTTTTGTCGTATTAAGTTTAAAGTGAAATGGATCAAATGTTTTAAAACTTCCTACATATCTTATTTGACTTCCATCATTACTTTCAAAAATTTGTTCATCTTTTATTCTAACTCATTTAGAATTTTTTGGATTTTGTTCAGTAGGTAAAGATACTAAACTACCCACTAAATTTAGTTCTACATTAGAATCTATATTATTTTCTAATTCTATAGGTTCTTCATTAGATAAAATAACTTTATTATCTACTATTTCAATACCTAAAACTATTTTATTATTTTTTATTTTAACAGAACTAGAATCATAATCACTACCACTTAGATCTAATGTTGCATATATTTTTCCAGTTGTGAATGTTCTATCAAAACTAATAGTTCTATTTAAAACAGTATTTTCTAACACTATTTCTAAATCTAAAGATATAGAAGTTCCCACTTTAGAAATAATAGGAAATTTTTCTATAGGAATAATATTGTTTTCTCCTAAACTATTCTTTTCATTAATGTTTAATGAAAAGTTAGATAATTCATTAGGATTAGGATAATTTCTTGATAAACTAATTCTTAAATCATTATTTTCTACATAATTATCTTTTGTAGTATTTGATGAACTAATATATGGAGTTACTGTAACTAATTCATCGATGTTAAAATCAATATCTGGAGAGTATCTAGGTTTAACTATTAAATCAGCATCAAAATATGGTTTAAAACCATCATTATTAAAATTAAAAACTCTTCCTTGTTTTAAATAAAATCTAACTTTTATAGTTTGGGCTCCAGATTTTCCTCTACATTGATCTATATTTAAAAGTTCAATATCTGAAAATCTATCATCAACTACATAATCATATTCATCATTGTTATTACTTGGTTTAGATATAGTCCCCAATTTATTAACTATTTGATAGTTATTATAAAATTTCTTCTTTCTTTGTTCAAATATTTCAAATACTTTTCTTTCATTTTCTCCATTGCCATCATAACTAAATATTACTGGATCAGTTACATTGTCTAAAATGATTGTATCACATAATGTGTTTTTAAAAAGTTGATTAAAATTATTTATATCATATTGAGTATAAGACGGTGTAATATAATAACCTACATTTGTATTATTTCTTTTAAATTCTAAAATCGATTCAGCATATGATCAACCTTTACCATACTCATCTCTAGCTCCTAATCTATTGTAACTAATAATTTTTAATTCGCATTTTCTTGCATCAAATAAAACTTTATAAGAATATTTTATTTTAGCAAAATCACCCTTTCCACTTGTTGATTCATTTCAATGATCATCAGATACATATTTGTGAATATTATATGTATCATTTTTAGACAACAAAATAGATGGAAATTCATCTTTTTCGTCTACTTTAAATAATGTTCTCTTACCGCTTTTTCCGCCACACGACCATTCTACTAAATCAGAGTCTACACTATTAAAAGATAATCTTGTTTTATCTATATAGTCATATCTTTGTATAATCTCATCATAATCCCCTATATAAATTTTTTTAAAAATTTCTTTTAAATTCAAAAAAAATTCTTCATCTATACTTCCTCATTTTTCTACATTCCCATCTCAGACTCATTTTGAATTAGCATAAACAGATAAACGTTTTGTATTAGAAAAATTAGTACTTTTAAAATTGCTTTTAAAATTATATTTTATATCATTAGTTTTAGATTCGAATAGACCTAAATTTTTATCATGAAATTCACCTTCAAAATTTATATTTTTGTTATTAATTAAAACGTTTTTATCAAGTACAATCAAATTTATACTTAATAATTGTAATGTTGAAATCAACGAAAAAACAATTTTACTTTTTCTCATTTCTACGATTCCTCTTTTCTTTTGTCTCGTTTTATTTTTAATATATAAAGACCAATTATTATGAATACAATCACAAATGGTATAGAAACACATAGAGCTATTATTAGCGTAGTTTGACTTTCTTCATCTTTAATTTTGTTATAACCATTTTCATAAAGTTGCTTTAATTCGTCTTTAGAATAACTTAATTCTATAGCTGAATTGGACATATCATTACTATCAAAGTAATAACCATCATTAAGTTCTAATGATACATTCAATTTATTATTTTTAAGACCTACTTGTAAGTTATTAAAAACATTTATTGAATCTGCATTAGATCATAAAACTGCATTATTTCTATCAACAAAATTCATAATTCTAGGACTAATATAATTTATAAAATCTGCCCAAGAATTAAATTCTTGGTTAGAACAAAATTCATAAAATCTTTTCTCATTGAATTTAATATCAATATCTTTTAATTCTATAGAATTATTTCCTTTATAAAATAAATTACCTATTGTAAATTCCTTTTCATTTACAGAATAATGTTCTCCTGCAAAATAAAATCCATCTTTTAATTTTGTTTTGATTAAAATTTTGTTGTTAGATTTTTTATAAACTGATAATCTTAATAAATCATTAATATTTCCATTTACAAATAAACTTCAATTTTCTTGACTTTCTAAATATGTTTTTAATTCACTAAAATTTCTAAAATCACTTGCTTTATTAAATATTCAGTTTCCATTTATAGACAAATTAGTTTTAGTTAATACATCTTCATAAGATGGATCATCTTTGAATAATAAATTACTAATTTCAATTTTCATTTCAGATTGTGAAATTGGATAATTTTGAAAATAATATCCATTATTTAATTTAATAGAAATTTGAATAGAATTAAGTGAAGAACCGCCTAACATTTTAATTTCTTTTATTGAATCACTTTGTGATTCATCAATTATTAATAAATGTTTATAGTCTTCATAACCTAATTTATTTTCATAAAATTTTAACATATCATCTAATGAATAAAATTTCTTAGATTCTTCTAAAATAGCTTGTCTATTTACATCTATAACTACTTCTATGAAATTATTTTCTTCACCTTTAAATAATAAATTTGAAACACTAAAAGTTTTAGATTTAACTTCTAAACTTTCATCACTAAAATAATATTGATCAAATAATTCAATAGATACATCTAAAGAATTTTTAGATGTTTTAACTATTTTAAATCTATCAATTTTTAGAATATCATTGCTATCATTAAAAACAAAATATTTTGATAGCGCATAATCATTGTTAATGTCATTTATAAATTTATCAATATTGTCAAATCTTTTTGCATCATTTGAAATTTTATTATAGTTAAATTGAATTTGTAATTGGTTTTCAGGTTTTGGTGAAATATAGTCTTCATGAAAATCAATTATTTCTTGTTTAGATATAAATGTTTGAAATTCACAAACATTTCTATCTTGAGAATATGAATTACCTCTATTTACATAATATCCATCATTTAATTCTAATTTAACAAATATTCCATTTCCATTTGCACTAACAAATGGTGGGTTTAAACTTAATAATTCATAAGGGTCAAGTTTTATAATAGAATTTTTATTACTTCCAAAATTTATAAAATTATTAAGATTATTATCTATAAATTTTTGAAAAGTTAAATTGTTATCACTATTGTATTCTCTAACTAATAATTTATAAAGATAAGCCATATCTACATTTACACAAACACCTTGAACTGCT
>CASEQO010000070.1 GCA_949290035.1 uncultured Mycoplasmataceae bacterium | reverse complement strand
TTTTGTATTAAAAATAATGTAGCTACTCCAGCTATTAATCCAACAATAACTGATATAAATATTCTTCATCATCAATTTCTTATTCCAAATAAAAAAGACAATGGGCCTAATGAATAATTAAATTTAGAAAAAATGTATTTTTCATCTTTTTTATTTGTGAAGTCTTTAAATTTTTTAATAGGATTGATCATAAATATTTCGCATATCAATTAAATTAATATATAAATTGTATTATATTTTGTTTAAAATTTAACATTTAAAAATAGTAAAAAAAACTTTAAAAATAGTAAAAAAAGCTTTAAAAAAATAGTAAAAAAAGCTTTATGTTTTTAGTGATTAATTTAATCTTTTTATACTAAATAATATTAGTTCAAATCATAAATACAATAAATAGCTTAGACGGAAACACTAATATGTTAATAAACATACAAATAAAAAATAAATCACCAAGTGATTTATTAATTACAAATATAATTATTTAATTTCAGCAAGTATTTTTTTTGCTTCTTGAGATTTACCATGATATTTTACAACTTCTAAAGCAAAATCAATTGCATTGATTCTGCCTGTTCCTGTTACTAAACCTTTTGAAACAACTATAGAGTTTTTTTCATCAAATAACTTAGGATACTTTTCTTTTAACTCTTTTAAACTTTTTGAAGTAGTAAATTTTCTATCTCTAATTAATTCTCATTTATATAAAATAAGTAATGCTTCATCCATTGCAAAAATGTTTTTTTTATCTTTTATAAAATCTTTTTGTAAAGTTTTCATAATTCTTGGATCTAATTTAGGATCAAAGAACTTATCTAATATATCTCCACCAGGGATATATAAAGAATTAAATTGATTAATATTAATTTCTTGAGAAGTTCCATTACAAGATAATTTTACTTCCTGACTTAAAATTACACTATTTTTTTTCTCTAACGAAATTAATTCAACTATAAACCCAGCTTTTTTTCAAATTTGAATTGGTATTATAGTTTGCAATTCATCTGCTTTATTAGCTAATAAAACGCCTATTCTAACCTTGTTGCTATCCATAATATAATATTTTCCTTTTAAAAGTCTATTAATATAATTATATAATTATTAGTAATTGTTTATACAAAAAATAATTATTTTTCCATATTTCTAGTTAATACAATTGAACCATCGTTTGTAACTAAAACCATATCTTCAATTCTTATTCCACCAACATTTGGTATATATATACCTGGTTCAATTGTAATAACTGAATTAGTAAATAGTTTATTATTATATGTTTTTGAGACATTAGGAAGTTCATGAACATCAATACCAACTCCATGGCCTGTAGAATGAACAAAATAATCTTTAAATTTTGTATTAGAAATTGTATCTCTTACAATTTTATCAACTTGAGATCCTGTTAAACCATTTTTAACTGCATTTATTCCATTAATATTAGCTTGTAAAACTACATCATAAGCTTCTTTTAATAATTCATTATTTGGTTTACCTATGCAAAATGTTCTTGTAATATCTGAACAATAACCTTTATAAACACACCCCATATCTATTGTTATAAATTCACCTTCATTTATAACTTTATTTGTTGGTCTGTGGTGTGGATATGCTCCATTTACCCCTGATGCTACAATAGTATCAAAAGATTGTTTTTCAGCTCCAAAGTCTAACATCTTTTTATAAGATAAGTTTGCAACTTCAATCTCAGTCATTCCTGGTTTAATATTTTGTTTTAATCATTTTAATGTTTTAATAGCAATATTTGTTGCTTTTTGAATCATTAATAATTCATTTTTATCTTTTATTATTCTTAATGATTTTGTTGGTGTTGGTAAAATCTTTTCAACCATTTTTTCTAATAATGAATATTCATCATATTTAATATATTCAGATTCTACTAAAATACTTTTTATATTATTTTGTTTAATAACTTCACTTAATGTATTAATTGATTTATATTCAATAATATTAACTAAATCACTATTAATTATAGATTTAGCTTTTTCATAATATCTACCATCAACTAACAAAATAATCCCAGTTTTATTTACAATAGCATATCCAAATGATGAATCAAATCCAGATATTCAATATCTATTTTGATTAGAAATAAAAATAATTGCATCGCAATTAGTTTTTATTAATAAATCATTTATTATATTTAATTTTCTTTTATAATTCATTATTTCTTCTTAGTTTCTGTATGAGATGTAACTTTTCTACATCTATTACAAAATTTCTTTAATTCTAATTTATCTGGATTAGCTTTTTGATTTTTCTTAGTAAGATAATTAATTTCTTTACATTCTTTGCATTCTAATCTAACACATTTTTTAACTGCCATAAATATATTTCTCCTTTAAAACAATTTAATTAATATTAAAAAGCAATTAATATTATTTTATCACAAAGTTATAATTGCCTAATAAATATATAAAATTATTAGACTATTTTTTTGAATTAGCTAATTCATCTTTTAATCGATCAATTCTTTTACTATTTTTTAGCAATTGTTGTTCTAAATGATATTTTTCTTCTCTAATGCTATTTTTAAATGATTTAGAATTATTTAAACATGAATCATAATTGTTTAAAAAGTCTTTTTCTTTGTTTTTATTTTTATTTAAATGAGATTCCAATTTTTCTATAGAATTAATTTCTTTTTCTAAAATTGAAATTATACTTTTAATTCTTTTTGAATCTTTTGAAGTTTCTTTTAATTCAGATTTGATTGAACTTAAATTACTACTGTTATTACTTTCTTCATGATATTCATTATTAACATCATATTCATTTGTATAATTATTTTCCATTTTTTCTCCTTTATTAAAATCAGCTGAAAATTCTCAACCTTTATTTTCATCATTTTTTTCTAATTTTGCTGAAAATTTTCATTTATTATCATTTTCCATATTTTTCCTTACATTTATATGAACCATTTTATATACATAATTAAATTATATTAAATTTTATTAAATCAATACTTAATTCTTTTTATTATGTGTTTTCTATATTTTAATATTTTATTTGATTCAGGCATTCTATACGTTCATATGTATGTATAAAAATGAACTGAAAAAATAATTTTTAAAAGCAAATTTTTATCATATTTTTTAGTTAGTGTTTTATTATTAACAACATCATCATAATTTAATTCTAGATCTTTAATTAAATTAGAAATATCTCAATATTTATGATTAAATGAAGATCATTCAAAATCAAAAACATGTATTTGATTTTCTTTATCAATAATTAAATTAGAACAAGAAAAATCATTATGACTTACAACAAAATCATTTTGATTTAACTCATCAACTATGTTCTTATAAGCTACAAACTCTTCTTCTAAATTATCATTTGAAACATACAAATCATCATCATAATATTTAGGATATGTTATGTTAATTGATTTAGTAATTGATGTTGATTGTAATTTATCTAAAAAAGATATACATTCTTCTCAAAAATTATTACTTAAATCTTTTTTAGATAAACAATTTCCACTAATTCATTTTTTTATATAGTCGCCGTTTTTTTCATAATATAAAATATCTTTTATATTATAAATTTCTTCTAAATACTTTTCTAAGTCTCTATTTATAAAATCATTTTGACTTGCTAGTCTTACTTTATATAATTCATTGTCATTAGTTTTTAACATATAAATTAAATTAGTAAAACCTAAT
>CASEQO010000069.1 GCA_949290035.1 uncultured Mycoplasmataceae bacterium | reverse complement strand
TATTGTATTTTTATTAATATCTATAAATTTGTATAACAAATATATAATAAATTTTAAGATTTGGATGTTTATTTATAAATTATATTTTATTTGTATTCCCTAAAATTTAAAGCGATAATACAATTATTTTTAATTCAATTTTCCAAATCTATTAAATATAGTCTTCTAGATTTTTCATTTAGATTAAAAGATTTGATCACTCATTTTTCAATTTCTCTTTCATATTTTTATAATTTTTATTATTTTGATTTATTCAATTAAAATCATATCCAAAGAAATTTAATAAATTTATTAAAAATAAAAATGATAATCTTTTATTTCCATTTTTCATTTTATGGCCAGTTAAATATTTATAGAATAAGTTTGAACAGAATTCAAAAATAGAATTTGGTTCGTTATATAAGCATATATGCATATAATTATGTATTTCAGAATATATAGATTTTTCGTCAAAAGGTCCATATGATTCATTTGAAGATATTTCTGAAATCATTTCGAATGATTCTTTTAAAATAGAAGATATAATATAAGCAAATTTTTCATTGAATTTTATTTCAAATGCTAAAATTTTAATTTCTTCTATATCTTTATTTGAATTTATGAAATAGGTTTTTTCATTTTCATAAATTATCAATGGATTTTTTATAAAATTTAAATATATAATCAAAAATTTTATTTGATTCTTTATTAAAATAGAAAAATATCAACTCCTTCATATTAGATTATATTTTTTCAAGAGCTCTAATAATTCTATCTATATATTCTTTATTTTTATTATTTGCTTGACGGCAAACTTTTACAGCATATTCAGAGTCAATTTCTGAATCAAAATCACCTTTTATTAATATATCTTTTTTCATATGATTCCCTCATAAATTAGTTTAATAATATATAATTATAAACATGTTATATTTGATATCTTTTAAAAAGGCAATTTTATTTTATATTAAGTCTAGATGCATTTTGTTTAAAATTTAACAAAAAATAATTATTGTTATAAATAAATAATTATTTTTTAATTAGATTCATTTTCTTTTATCCATTTTCTTAAATGATATATAGCTCTTGCAGCATCTGCGCATGAACTTAGTATCATGTTAGGAGAACTATCATATTCTATAGCACTACCAATAGCATATATACCATCTATATTAGTTTTACAATTTAAATTAACTATTAATTTTTTATTATGATCTAAATACATATCTTTAAATAGTGTTTTTATATCATTCAATTTAAATGACGCTCCATATTGAACAAGTATTTTATCATATTCAACTTTTGATACTTCATTTGTATTGTTGTCAATGATAGTTATGATATTTTTTGAAATTTCTTTTATTGTTTTATTTGTAAAGAATTTAACACCATTATTTTTTGCTTTGTTTATTTTATTTTCTCTTGCTCTAAATTCATCTCTTCTATGAATAATAGATACATCATTAGATAATCCATTTTCTATTAGATGGTTAGCTCAATCAAAAGAACTATCCCCACCACCTAATATAACTGTTTTTTTATTATTAAATAGATTAGATGAATACTCATAATGAATATTAGTTTTATCTAAAATATTAATTTCTTTATCATCTAGTTTTATAGATTCATATATTCCTAGTCCAATAGCTATGATAATAGATTTTGTTTTAAATTCATTATTATTAGTTTTAACTAAAAAAATATTATTTTCTTTTTTTATAGAATTAATTGTAGTGGATAAGAATACATCAGGTTTAAATTCACTTTCATTCATTAGTTGTTTATTTAGATTTGAAATAAATTCATGTCCTTTTATTTCGACAAATCCTGGCAGATCTTCTATTTTCTTTTCACTATATAGTTTTTGTACTTGGCCACCTAAGCTATCAGTAATTTCTATAATGCAAGACTTTAATCATCTTAATGAAGATAAAATCCCTGCATACATTCCACCTGGTCCGCCACCAATTATAAGAACATCATATATCATGTAAATAACCTCATTTTTATTTTGTAAAAGTATATTAATTATATATATTTCTTTATAATATAATTAAAATATTGTATTTTTATAATAAAAAGGAATATTTATGTCTGATAACCAAAAATTTGATAAGAAGAAATTTAAGAAAATTGTTAAAGAAATAAAGAAGTCTCAAAAAAATGAATCTGCACCTGAAGATAATATTGTTGAAAAAACAATATTAGAATATGGTGTTGATTACGAAAAAATGAATTCATTATCTAATGATGATAAAAATGAATTATCTAAATTAATAGTTGAGGAAAATAAAAGAAAAAAAGAAATTTCAAATATAAGAAATGAAATTTATTTTTTAGAAGAAAAAAGAAAAGAATTATCTTGAAAGTTAGATGAAGAAGTTATAAGTGAAATTAAAAGAATTTTAGGTGAAGACCCAAAACAAGAAAGCCCAAAAGAAATTAGAACTTCTAGCATTAAAAAAACATCTAACAACGATAAAAAAGAAATTAAAAATAAGCAATCAAAATCTTCTTCAACAAAAAATGCTTCTAAAGAAAATAAATTAAAAAAAGATAGTAAAACTAAAAATGAAAAAAATAACGATATCATTTTAACTATTGATGATAAACTAACTGAACTTGAAATAGAAGTAGTAGACTCAAAAAATAAAAAAACTAATAATAAAAAAAGTTCTAAACCAAAATCTTCACAAAAGAAAGATAATACTAAAAAAGAACAACCTCAAGATAAAAAACAATCAAAAGATACTAAAAAAAGTAAACCAATTCAATCTAAGAAAAAAGAAGAGATTAAAAAATCTAAACCTATTGATAATAAAGTAAAAGAAGAAAATAATATACCTAATGAAAATATTGCATCAAAAGCAATGAATGAAAAATGATCAGTTGAGCCTACTGAAAAAATAAGTTTAGAATCATCTAAACCTAAAAAACAAACAAAACCATCTGTAAAATCAAAAGAAAATAAAAAAGTTCAACCTAATAAAGAACAAAAACCAGTAGAAATTAAAAAAGTAGAAAATAAAAAACCAAAACAAGCAACTAAAAAAGATGATTTAGTTACTAAAAAAATTAATGACTTTGTTAATGAAAAAGTAGATATTGCAGATAAAGAATCAACAACAAAAGCTTTGGAATCTTCTAATGATTTTTATAATAAAAAAGAAAACTCTAAATCTAAACCAAAAAAACAAACAAAACCATCTGCAAAAACAAAAAAAGATAAAAAAGAACCAACTAAAAAACCAGTTGTTAAAAAAGAAGTTAAAAAACAAGAAGAACCAAAAGAAGTAAAACAACAAAAAGAACAAATTATAAAACAACCACAACCAAAAGAAAATACTAATGTTCAAAATGTTGTTAAAAAAACTAAAAAGTCTCCTTTAGATGAAATTATTGATGATTCAAAACATGGTATATCAGCTAACATGAATAAACATTATAAAGCTGAATAATGCTAATAAAAAATAAATCATTCAGCAAAGATGTTAACCTATTTAATTTTTTATTGAAATTATTTTTCAAGACAAAAATAGGTATAATCATTGCTGAATTTTTTCCGATAATGTTTATGGTTATATACTATGTT
>CASEQO010000068.1 GCA_949290035.1 uncultured Mycoplasmataceae bacterium | reverse complement strand
AATAAAAAAATTGTAGACAAATTAGGAATAAAAACAATTGGTGATTTTGCAAATTATAAAGATAAAGAATTATTAGAAAGAGAATTTGGCACAATTTGGGAATATTTATACAATAATGCTAATGGAAAAGATATTGATATAGTAGAAGTTAATAGAAAGCATAAAAGCATTGGGACATCTTGTTCTTTATATAATGAAATATCAAAAGATTACAATATTGTATCTATAATTAATCATTATTTTGATTTACTTTATAAAAGATTAGTTGATAATCATTTTTTTAACAAATAGTGTTCAAATCACAATTGGTTATAAAAGAAAAAAAGAAGTTAAATCTAAAATATTAAGTTACTATACAAATGATAGAGATTATATTTACTCAAATGTAATGAAGTTATTCAATGAATTATTAAATCAAAGTACAATAGACTTTATTGGAATCCAATTTTCTAACTTAGAATATGAATATTCGTTTAAGTCAAATAATTTAAATTTAATCTTTCAAAAGAATACTAATTTTGTAGATGAAATCAATTCATTATTTGGTAAAGAAGTATTGTTTTATGCATCAAAATTAAAGAAAT
The DNA here is from genome assembly GCA_949290035.1 of uncultured Mycoplasmataceae bacterium. Classification (GTDB taxonomy): domain Bacteria; phylum Bacillota_I; class Bacilli_A; order Mycoplasmatales; family Mycoplasmoidaceae; genus CAMREV01. The sequence continues at coordinate 7,665 of CASEQO010000068.1, read as the reverse complement.
AATAGACAGTGACATGAAAAATGGGACAACTCCATTTTAAATGTTTTCGTTTTATTATACATAATTTAGATTTCATTAAAAATTTGAAGTTAAGCAATCATGTTTGTTGAATTGAAGTAATTTATTAAAAACAATATTTTTTAAAATATTTATCATTTTATGCGATACTGATAACATTATGATTATTTATAGAGAAAATATTAAAACATTTATTCATGATTGTGAAAATAATAATTTAGTATTTAAAATAGTATCAGAATTAAAATATAAAAAAGGTGTTGTCCCTACCGAAAAAGAAAAACAATCATGAGAAACAACATTATCTTCTATAAGAAACAATTTAGATGTTTTAAATAATAAAGAAGATCAATATATACTTTTGGAATTTGTTGTCCCTAATCATAAAAAGAGAATAGATATATTATTGGTAGGGTCAGATAAAACTAATAAAAATTTAGCTATAATTGAATTAAAAGGTTGAAGCAAGATTTCTTTAATTGATAATTCGAATTTATTAAATGCTAACACTTCATATTCAAAATATGGTTTAATGCATCCAGCTTATGAATCATTTGATTATTATGATATTTTAAAAAATCAATATTCAGATATTGAAGAAAAATTTAAATTATTTCCAATTTCTTATCTGCCAAATTATATTAGTAATGATTCAAATCCATTATTGGATAAAAAATATGATGAAATATTAAAATTAGTTGATGTCTATTCAAAAAGTAATAAAGATGAGTTATTAAAGTTTCTTGAAGAAAAATTTAAATATAGAATCGATATTCAAGATGTTGACTATTTAAATAAATTAGAATATAAACCTTCAAAAAGTTTTATAGAACATGCAAAGAAATGTTTTGAAGATATAAAGTTAATTGGAAGTCAAAGAGAAGTTTTTGAAATTGTGTCATCTATAGTTAATAAAAATATGAACACAAATAAAAAAACAATATTTTTAATTTCAGGATATGCGGTTCTGGAAAATCAATTGTCGCATTTAAATTATTAGGGTTTTTATTACAATTAGGTTTGGAAACAAAATTAATAATACCTGGAATAGAATTTAGAGAATCAATTCAAGAAATTTTTAAAAACAATTTTAACAATAACACTTTAGTTGAAAAAATTTATGGAGCTTATTCAAAATTAAATTCTAATTATGTAATAATAGATGAAGCTCATAAAACTACTGCAAATGGAACATGTAAACAATTTTATAATGAATTATTAAGTAGTAAAACAAATAATATTATTGCATTCATAGATGACTTACAAGTTATTAATAAAAAAGGATTTACTAAAAAAGAATTAATTGACTTAGCAACATTACATAATTTTGAATGTGTTGATCTAAGATTAAATGAGCAATTTAGAAATGCAGGTGATGCATCCTATGTTGAATGATTAAAAAAATGAATATTTAGTAATGATGACGAAAATACCCAAGAATACTTTGTGCCAAACATCTATGATTTTAAAATATTAGATTCTAATAAATTTAATTTTATGTACAAAGAAATGTATGAAAAACATAATGTTAGATTAGTATCATTTTGAACTCAACAATGAGAATATAAAAAACTAGATAACAACAATAACATTATTAAAACAGTGAAAATTGGAAATACTAATTATGCATGAAATCCAAATGATGCTTGATACAAAAAAGCAAAATCAGAAATAGGAAATTTACCAAGTGAAATATATAATTTGTGCTTTAACAAAAATTTTATTCTAGATAAAAAAGGATATGAATATATAGCTTATTTTAATACAATTCAAGGTTCTGAATTTGAATATATATTTGTGCATATACCAAAGTTATTTTATTTAAATGATAATAATGAGTTAGATGTAGATCTATCTCAATTAATAATGGAAGAAATGAAAACACAAGTATGATCTACAAATATAAAAGATAAAGAAGAAATAATAAGAAGAACTAAATTAAATAAACTATACTTTTTGAATAGATTATTTATTTGTTTAACTAGAGGAACAAAAGGTACTTATGTTTATATAGAAGATCAAAAATTAAGAAAATGGTTAGAAGATAAAATATTAAAAAATAATTAAATCATAATTATAGCATTTGATAAATCATTATTATTAAATGCTATAATTATTTTATCTATTATTAAATTTTTAAATAAGGATTATTATGTTATTTAAATCAGCAATTTCAAATATTGTTATGAAAAAAATGCAAAAGAAATTAAATAATGCAACTATTGATGAAGAAAGTATAAAAGATGTATTAAGAGAGATAAGAATTTCATTATTAGATGCAGATGTTAATTTAGATGTTACGAAGAAATTTATAAAAAGAATTAAAGAACAAGCAGTTGGTAGAATGGTTTTACCAGATGAAAATGTTGATAATGTTATCTTAAAAATTATCAAAGATGAATTAGTAGAAATATTAGGGAAAGAAACTGCACCAATTAAAATAGAAAAGAAACCATTAAAAATAATGATGGTGGGTTTACAGGGTTCAGGTAAAACAACAACTTGTGGTAAAATAGCTCTTAATTTTAAAACTAAGCATTCTAAAAAACCATTATTAGTTGCTTTAGATATTTATAGACCTGCAGCTATACAACAATTAAAAACATTATCAGAAGAAACAAAAGTAGACTTTTATGAAAAAGGAAAAAATAAACCTGAAAAAACAGCAAAGGAAGCTTTAGATGTTGCTTCAAAAAATAAAAATGATTTAATAATATTTGATACTGCTGGTCGTTTACAAACAAACAAAGAATTAATGGATGAATTAGTTGCAATTAAAAAGAATATTAATCCAGATGAAATTTTATTAGTTGTAGATGGAATGGCTGGGCAAGATATTATTAATGTTGCTCAAGAATTTAATAATAAATTAAAACTAACAGGTTTAATAATAACAAAATTAGATTCAGATGCTAGAGCGGGTGCAGCATTATCGTTGACATCTATATTAAATGTTCCAGTTAAATTAATAGGTACTGGAGAAAAACTTACTGAATTAAATGTATTCCACCCTGATAGAATAGCAGACAGAATCCTTGGCTATGGTGATATGATAACTTTAGCTGAAAAAGCATCAGAAAATTATGATGAAAAATATATGAAAAAGTCACTACAAAAGATGCTTTCAGGAAAAATGGATCTTGAAGATTTAATGAAGCAAATGAAGGAATTTCAAAAAATGGGTTCTATGGGGTCTATAGCTAATATGTTACCTGGTGGAAATAAAATAAGTGAAGATAAAATAATTGATGCAGAAAAGAAAATGAAGGTATGAGAAGTATTACTTTCATCTATGACTGTTGAAGAAAGAAGAAATCCTTCATTATTAAAAAGAAATTCTAATAGAAGAAATAGAATTATTAAAGGTTCTGGAAGAAAACCAGATGAATTAAATAAACTATTAAGTCAATGAGAAAAATCATCTAAGCAAATGGAAGAATTAGGAAAAATGGTTAAAAAAGGGCAAATTAATGGTTTAGGTGGTTTGCAAAATATGTTTGGTCAAAATGGAATTAAATAATTATGAGAGATATAATCGATTATAAAAATAAAACGATTATTTTTTTTGATATCGAAGCTAATCAATATAAAAAAGGAGAAATTACAAGTCATTATTTATTACAAATATCAGCATTAAAAATTAAAGATAATCAAATAATTGATAAAATGAATTTGTTTTGTAAATGTGATCAACCAATTAACAAACAAGTTTTAGATTTGCTTAATAAAAAAGCATGATTTTTTAAAAATCAAAAAATTACAGAACAAAAAGCTTATAGTGATTTTTATAAAATGTGTAAAGGTAGCGATTTAATAGTTTCTTATGGAAATTATGATGAAGTTGTTTTAAAAGATTTATGTAAAAGAAATAATATAGAATACGATTTAGAAATATTTGACTTTTGCTTATTAGTAGAAAAATTTTTTAAAGCAAATAAAATACAATGTCCTTCATTAAATTCTTTATGTAATAGTTTCGATGTAAAAGTAAAAAGCGAACATAATGCATTAAGTGATACTTTTTCATTATGAAAAATATTTAAAAAATATAATAGAAAAAGTATAAGCGATGAAACAATTTTAGAAAAAGTGGTTTTTGAATTATTAAGACCTAAAATTTCAAAACAAAAATTACATAAAACAAACAAATATAATAAACCATCTTTTGAAAATAATATGTATTTTATTTTCATAGATTTAAAATCAAAAAATAATTATAATGATGAAAATATAAAAATAAATACAACCATAAAATTAGACATAAAAATATTTGATAAATCTAATAATTTAATAGATCAATTAAAACTAGAAAAAACAATAATTGAAAAAGAAGAAATATCATCTATATTACAACAAATTTTTAAAGATAAAATTTTTGATAAGATTGATAACTCAGTTTTATTTTATATAAATGGCTCTCATAAATGAGTTGAAAAAATTTATTTAAAAGTAAATAATATAGGTTTAATGAGTTATGTAATACCATCTACAAAAATTAATGATCATATTAAATATATGAATTTAACTTTTTCAAATAAATTAGATAAGTATAATTATTTAATAAAAAATTCATTACTTTTCTACAATGAGATAACTAAAAAATTTGATAATAAGAGCATTAGTTAAAATATAAAATTTTAAATTAAATCATGATCCTTTTATAACAATTTTGTATTATAAAAAGAATTGATAAATCTATTAATTTACTATATAATAATATAGTGTTTAATAGTTGGAAGTATAGCTCAGTTGGTTAGAGCACACCCCTGATAAGGGTGAGGTCGATGGTTCGAGCCCATTTACTTCCACCATTATATGGGGACGTAGCTCAATTGATAGAGCACCTGATTTGCACTCAGGAGGTCGTGGGTTTGACCCCCATCGTCTCCACCATGTTATTAATTGAAACCATTCTTGTGCTAGAATGGTTTTTTTATTTTAAAATAATAGAAGGTGTAAAATATGAAATTTAATTTTAATAAACAATATTTACATGAATATATTTATAAACAAGGTTTTAAAAATTACACGAATATTCAAGAGAAAATTATCCCTTTGTTTTTAAAAAATAAAAACCTTATAGGTGTTTCTCAAACTGGTAGTGGTAAAACCTTATCTTTTCTATTACCAATATTTAATAAAATAACTTCAAACAATAAATGTCAAGTAGTTATAATATTGCCCACTAGAGAATTAGCTAGACAAATAAATAGTGAAGTTAATAAATTAACAGAATATGAAAAAGATATAACATCTAAATTAATAATAGGTGGAGAAGATAATGATAAAAAAATATCTGATTTTATAAAAAAACCTTCTAATATATTAATTACTACTCCTGAAAAATTTTTATTAATAAATTCTATGAGTAAAAAAATATTTTTAGATTTATCAACTATTGTATTTGATGAAGCTGATATGCTAATAGATTTAGGTTTTTTAAATTCATTTATAGAAATATTAAATGTATTAGATGACAATGTACAAAAAGTTGCTTTTTCAGCTACATTACATGATATGTTAGCAAACAAAATAAGATTGCTATTTAAGAATTGTGAAATAGTAGATGTATCAACAAATATTTGAACTAATAAAAATATATTTCACTATTTAATTCATTATTCAAATAATAAAAGAGAAGTATTTGAAGAATTATTAAGTAAAATAAATCCTTTCTTTTGTATCATTTTTGCTAACACTAAAAAAGACTTAATTTATATAAGTGAAATTCTAAAAAATAAAAAAATTAATTATAGAGAATTACATGGAGATATACCATCAAGAAAAAGAAAAAATATTTTTAATGAATTAAAAAATCATGATGTTAGATATCTATTGTGTACTGATCTTGCTTCAAGAGGAATAGATATAGATGGAGTTTCAGATATTATATCTTGAAATCTTCCTAAAGAAGATGTTTGATATATTCATAGAGCAGGAAGAACAGGTAGAGGTAAATATAAAGGTAATTCATATGTATTTTTAGATAATGATTCATTAAAACAAGTTTTAAGATTAAAAAATAAAAAAATATATTGAATTAATCTTAAATATAAAAATCATAATTTTAATGAGTTTGATTATAAATTTAGAGAACATAAAAGTAAAAGACAAAATACTGAAGTAGATAAAAAAATAAAAGATGTTATTAATAGTTCATCAAAAAAAGTAAAACCAAATTATAAAAAGAAAATAAAAATAAAAATAGATAAAATAAAACAAAAAGAAAAAAGAAAGGCTATTGATGCTTCTATGAAAAAAGCATTAATTAAAAAATATAAAATAGAAAATGCTAATAAAAATAAAAAGGATAAATAATGAATAAAAAAGATATATTAAAAGAATTAAAATGAAGAGAAATATTTTCTAACATTACAGATGAAGAAAAATTTAATAATATTTGTAATCAAGATATAGGTGTATATGTTGGATTTGATCCGTCATTTGACTCACTACATCTTGGAAACTATATAATGATAAGAATCCTTAAGTTATTCAAAAAATATGGTTTTAAAACTGTTGCAATTGTTGGGGGAGCCACAGGAATGATTGGTGATCCATCTGGGAAATCATCAGAAAGAAATTTATTAAGTGAAGATGTTGTAAAGAAAAATGTAGAAGGTATAAAAAAACAATTAGAACAATATTGTAAACCTGATTATGTTTTTAATAATTATGAAATTTGATCAAACATGAATGTAATACAATACCTAAGAGATATAGGAAAATTATTTAATGTAAATGTAATGCTTGAAAAAGATATTGTTAAAAATAGATTAGAAACAGGAATATCATATACTGAATTTAGTTATTCAATTTTACAATCATATGATTGAGTTAAATTATTTGAAAAATATAATGTAGCTATTCAATGTGGCGGTTCTGATCAATGAGGTAATATAACTGCAGGTACAAATATATTTAGAAAAATATATGGTGATGATCATAATGCTTGTGGGATTACAATAAATTTATTAACAAAGAGTGATGGTAAAAAATTTGGTAAATCTGAAAAAGGAGCTATCTATTTAAATAAAGAATATACATCTCCTTACACTATGTATAATTTCTTTATTTCGCAAAGAGATGAAGATTTAAAAAAATTATTTTATTTTTTAACAGATTTAAGTCAAAAAGAAATAGATAATATTTTAAATAAACATAATTTAGATCCAAAACAAAGAATTGGTCAAAATGAATTAGCAAAAATAGTAGTAAGTGATATTCATGGAAATGATGAATATATAAAAGCTAAAGATATAGCTAAAAAATTGTTTGAAGAAAAATATAATGATATTAATCCAAAAGAATTATTAAATGCTTTTCAAGATGTACAAAATGCTAATATAAAAAATAATTCAAATTTAATTGACTCTTTAATAGAAGGAAAGTTATTTAATTCAAAAAGAGAAATTAGAGATCTAATTAATCAAAAGGGATTAAAAGTAAATGGAAAAGTAATTGATAATGAAAATTATATCTTTAAAAAAGAAGATGCAATTAACAAATCATTTTTCATCTTAAAAAAAGGTAAAAAGAATTTTTATATTTTAAATATCAAATAAATTTTGTTAAATATCAAATAAATTTTAATAATTTATAATATGAAAATGAAAATATATTTTATTTTTGATTTTCATATTTTTT
>CASEQO010000067.1 GCA_949290035.1 uncultured Mycoplasmataceae bacterium | reverse complement strand
TTCTCTAAGAGTTTGAACAAAAAGTCTTGACATTTTCATAAACTAAAATCCTCATATAATGTATTTATGAAAAAATCATAACACAAAGAGATATTTAGGGTAAAGTTTATTGTTATCTTAAATCCAATAAACCGTTAATTAAATCTAATACAACTTTTAGTTCTTTTTCTTTTAAAATATCAAGTTTTAAATATATATCATTTTTAATAGGAGTATTAAAATCAGAAAAATTAAATAAATCTGATTCTTTTACATTAAGAGCATTCGCAATTTTTTCTAAAGTTTCTGCAGTCATAAACCGTCTTCCACATTCAATATTGCTCAAATTTGGAGTATCTAAATCAATCATCTCAGAAAGTTTTTCTTGAGTCATTTTTTGTGCTTTTCTAAATTGTTGAATCCTCTTGCCAAGTTTCTTTTTTAATGAATCCATAATATACCTATCTTCTTTAAAATCATAATATCCACTTAGCAATAACAAAAGTAACTTATATATTAAATTAAACTTGCATAAAATAGTATTTTATGCTAATAAATAATTAATAATATCCAATTTACTATATTTATTTAATAAAAATTATCAAAAATACTATGAAAAATTTACTTATCAATGAAGAAATAACAAATGCAATAATAAATGATCCATATGAAGAAAATCTTATTGATATTTCTTTTGGTGATTTTACTATACCAATACTAACAAAGATATCTTATTCAAATCACATAGATTATAAATTATTTAATAAATTAAAAATTTTTACAAACAATAAAAAAAAGGAAAAAACAAATTATTACAAATCTGAAATTGAATTATATTCATATACAGAAAACATTAAAAATCCCAAAATATCTATAATTATTCCAGCTTATAATGTTGAAAAATATATTGGAGAATGTTTACTTTCAATTATCAAACAAACATTTAAAGAACTTGAGATTATTATAATTAATGACGGTTCAACAGATAGAACAGAAGAAATTATTAAACTATTTATGAAAGATAAAAGAATAAAATTAATTTCTCAAGAAAATAAAAAACAAGGAGCAGCAAGAAACAGAGGCCTTAAAGTCGCAACTGGAGAATATATAGGATATATTGACTCTGATGACTGGATAGATTTAGATTATTTTGAAAAATTGTATAATTCAGCAAAAAAATATGATGCAGATATAGCTATTGCAACAAATATTAGAGTAGGAGGTTCTAAAAAAGCAAAAAACAGATTAAATATTGATTCTGAAAAAGCGGTATCTAGTTTAAAAGAAAAATTTGAAATTTGTAATCATTTAAAAAATGAATGTCCTACAAATAAAATTTATCGTTTATCAATGTTAAAAGAAAATAAAATTACATGGCCAGAGGGGAGTTATTGTGAAGATAAATTATATGTAACTAAAGCTATTTATTATGCAAATAAAATAGTTAGCGTTCCAAATATTTATTATTATTACTTTAGAAATCCAAAATCAACTGTATTTTCTAAAGGAATTAAATTCTCAGAAGATAAAAACAATGCAAGGTTAGCAGTAATACAATTTTTAAGAGATAAAAAAGCTTTTGAAATCGATGGACAATATTGGGGATTAAATTATCAAAAAAAAATTTTTGGAATACCTATATTCATCGTAAAAGAGAGTATTTGTACTAAACAAATAATAATTGTAGGTTTAATTAAATTTAAAAGAGGAATATTATGAATATAATAATAGGTGCAGGTTTTAGTGGAGCTACATTAGCACGATTACTAGCTGATAATGGGGAAAAAGTCTTAATTATAGATAAAAAAAATCATATTGCAGGAAATAGCTATGATTATAAAGATGAAAACGGCATTATGATTCATAAATATGGTTCTCATATTTTTCATTCAAACAATGAAAAAGTTTGGAATTTCTTAAATAGATTTGCAACATTCAATACCTATATGCACAAAGTAGTAGGACTACTTGATGGTATTGAAGCTCAAATTCCATTTAATTTTAATACACTATACCAAGTATTTCCTAATACTTTAGCAAAAAGACTTGAAGAAAAATTATTAGAGAATTTTGAATATAATAAAAAAGTTCCAATTTTAGAATTTCAAAAACA
>CASEQO010000066.1 GCA_949290035.1 uncultured Mycoplasmataceae bacterium | reverse complement strand
TTTATTAATAAATAAATGATTTGATTTATTAGACTTATTAAAGTTAAAATCAATTAAAATAGAGTTTTTAATGTTTGATATTTATGGAAAGGATCCTTTTATTTATTTATTAAATAGCAATGATTTAAAATATATTGATAAATATTATGATTTTTTTAAAAATAAAGATTGTATTGTACATTATATTAACATTCTAATAAAAGAAAATAATGAATCAATATTGTTATTTTTTCAAAAAGAAAAAAATAAACTATCTGAAAATTTTATATTTAATATTATTTTAGGATTATTGGAATCAAAAAAATTTAGTGAATGTCATATTATTTTTAATAATTATCAATTTAAAAATAAATATTTTTATGAATTAATTTCTTATGTAGTGGAGAAATATTGTGAAAACTTTAAATAATAAAATAAATATTATAGATTTAATAATTAAAAAAAGATCTAATAAAGAATTATCAAAAGAAGAAATTGATTATTTTGTAAAATCAAGTATAGATAAAAAAATTAATGATGCTCAAATAGCTGCATTATTAGAATGTATTTATGTAAATGGTTTATCAAAAAATGAATTATTTAATATAACTCATTATATGAAAGAATATAGTGAAAATATTAAAATAAACACAGATATACCAATTATAGATAAACATTCAACTGGTGGAATAGGTGATAAGGTTTCTATAATTTTATGTCCATTGTTAGCTTCTTTAGGCATTGGGTGTACTAAATTTTCTGGAAAGGGATTAGGAATAACTGGAGGAACAATAGATAAATTAAATTCAGTTAATTGTAAAACACTTTTAAATGAAAATGATTATAAGAAATTATTTAAAAAATATAATTTTTTTATAATGGAGCAAACATCAGAGTATGTTCCTAGTGATAAAATATTTTATACGATTAGAAATGATATTGGATCAGTTGATAATATTAATCTAATAGCATCTTCTATAATGTCTAAAAAATTAATTACAAGTTCTAAATATATATATTTAGATGTAAAAGTAGGCAATGGTGCATTTTTTTCAAATCTTAAACAAGCTAAAGAGTTTTCAAAACTATGTATTGAAATAGGAAAACAAAATGATAAAAAAGTTATTTGTTATCTTACAGAAATGAATGAACCATTAGGAAGAACTATTGGAAACAAAATCGAAATATACGAATCAATTAATTTTTTAAATGGAAATTTCTTAAGTAAAAAATTAAAAGATTATATTTATGATTTAACATCAGATATATTAATCGATTTGAATATTTCAAACAATAAGCAAAATTCATTTAAATTAATAGATGATGTAATTAATAATAAGACTGCATTAAATTTATTATTAAATTATTTAAAAGACAATGGATCAAAAATTAATCTAAAAGAATATGAATTAGAATATAAAGCTAAATATACATATGAAATTAAAGCAAAATTATCAGGTTATGTTTATTACAATTCAAATTATAATATAGGTAAAGCATCTGTTAATTTAGGTGTTGGAAGAATATCAAAAGAAGATAAATTAGATTATGTTGCTGGATTTTATTTAAATAAAACTAATAATGAATTTGTAAATGAAAATGAAACAATTATAACTATTTATAGTTCATTTCCTATTAAACAAGAAGTTATTGATTTATTACAACAAAGTATTGATATTAATAAAAAACAATGTAAATTAGAATCTAAAATTATTGATATATTAAGATAAGGGAAGTATGAAAAATAAAATTATTATTATTTCTGGACCTAGCGGTGTAGGAAAAAAAACAATTATTGATCAATTTATTAATGATCCAAAATTAAATATTAAATATAGTATATCTGCAACTACAAGAAAACCAAGAGAAGGTGAAACGCATGGCAAAGATTATTATTTTTTAGATAATCAAGACTTTGTTAAAAAAATAAATAATAATGATTTTTTAGAATGAGCAGAATTTGCTAATAATAAATATGGAACTTTAAAATCAGAAATAAATAATATTTTAAAAACTAGCAATGTAATTTTAGAAATTGAAGTCCAAGGAGCAGTTCAAGTTATTAATCAAATTAAAAATATGAATAATGACTTTATTTCAATTTTTATAGTTCCACCTAATATAGAAGAATTAGAAAAAAGATTAAGAAATAGAAATACTGAAACTGAAGAAAAAATAAAATTAAGATTAGCTAAAGCAAAAGAAGAACTTAAACAACAAGATATATATAATTATATTGTTTTAAATGATAATGCCACTAGAGCAGCAAATGAGATAGTTGATATTTTAAAAAAGAGTTTAAATGAATAATTCTATATATAAATATACTTTTGAAAATCTTGAAAAAGAATTATTGGATCTAGGTTTAAGTAAATTTATTTCAAAACAAATATTTGATTGAATATATAAAAAAAATGTTAAAAGTTTTGATGAAATGGCAAACATTTCAAAGAAAAATATTGAAATTTTAAAAAATCATTTTTATTTTGATGATCTTCTTGAAGAAAAAAAAGAAATAGATAAAGACGATGAAACTACTAAATTTTTATTCCAATTAAATGATGGCAATAAAATTGAATCTGTAATTATGAAATTCGATTATGGATATAGCGCATGTATTAGTTCTCAAATTGGTTGTAATATGGGTTGTAAATTTTGTGCTTCTGGAAAAATAAAAAAAATTAGAAATTTAGAAATAAATGAAATGGTTTTACAAATTCTAAAAATAAAAGAATATTTAAGCAAAGAAAATAAAAAATTATCTTCTTTTGTAGTTATGGGTATTGGTGAACCTTTTGATAATTTTGATAACTTAATTGATTTTTTAAAAATAGCAATTGATAGAAAAGCTATTGAAATTGGCTCAAGACATATAACTGTATCTACATCAGGGTTAGCTAATAAAATAAAAAAATGAGCTGATTTACAACTTCAAATTAATTTAGCAATATCATTACACGCTCCAAATGATGAAGTTAGATCTAAGCTTATGCCAATAAATAATGCTTTTAATATAAAAGAATTATTTAATTCATTAGAATATTATTGATCAAAAAATAATAGAAGAATAACTATTGAATATTTACTAATAGATAAAATTAATGATCAAATAGAACATGCAAAAAAATTGGTTAGTTTATTGAAAAATAAGCTGTGTTATGTAAATTTAATTCCTTATAACCCAGTATTTGAAAACAAGTATAAAAGAAGTACAAATATAAAAAATTTTTATGACTACTTGAATAAAAATAATATTACTTGTACAATTAGACAAGAGAGAGGAAAAAATATCTCTGCAGCTTGTGGCCAATTGCGAGCAAAAGAAAAGGAATAAAATGAATTTAATTATTTCAAAATCAGATATAGGTGTAGTTAGAAAAAAAAACGAAGATTATTGTTGAGGCGGAACTAATAACAATAATGATATATTATTAGTTGTTTGCGATGGTCTTGGAAGTTATGAGGGTAGTCATGAAGCATCAAAAATTGCTGTTGAAGTTTTTAAGAATAGTTTTTTAAATAATGAATATTTATCAAAAAACATCAAACAATGATTTAAAGATAATATATCAAAAATAAAAAATGATTTTAATAATTTAATAAAACAACAACCAAAATATAAAAACATGTCAACAACAATTGTATTGACCTTAATAATTAAAAAAGTAGCTTATACATTTTGAATAGGTGATTCTAGAGCATACATATTAAAAAAAGATAATGTTTATCAAATAACAAAAGATCATAATCTTTTTAATTATTTAAAAAATCATAATACAAAAGAAGAACTATACATTAAATATAAAAATGATTTATTTTCAATAACGAATTTTATAGATAAAGAACAAAAAGAAATAGAATTTGATTTTATAGAACATAAATTAAAATCAAAAGATATTATTTTGTTAACATCAGATGGATTACATAATTTTATAGATCTAGAAAATTTATATCAATTATTAAAAGATGAACAAAATATAGAAGATAATAAAAATTTAATTATTAAAATGGCTATTGAAAATAATAGTGATGATAACATATCTTTTGTTTCTTGTTATAAAGGAAAATAATATGAAAAAACAATCATTTGATTATTCTAATTTAGAAAATTTATTGCAAATAGTTTTTACTCAAAAAAATAATATTGATGAACTTTCTAAAGAAGAATTAATATTAAGAGATGCTTTTATAAAACAATTTGAACAAAAATATTATATTTATTATAAAGATTTCGAAGATCAAGAATTTATAAAAAAATATAATGATTTTTCATATGAAGTAAAAATAAAAAATAAAAAATTAATTTATTTTATTTCTATTAAAAATGAATCTAATAATGAAAATGATTTAAAATTTATTTTTAATAAAGAACAAAATGATTTCGTTAAGAAAAATACAGGTAAGTGTTTTATTTACTTATATAGCGATAATAATTTTATTTTATTAAATACAAAAGATTATTTTGATCTTTATTTGATAAAAGAAAATGAAGATAAATTTATCTTAAACAATCATATAGAAGATGAAGATATATTTACTATTTTTAAAAAGATATTTAGAAAATCTACTACAAAAAAATAAAAAATCAAGTATTATAACATATTTGTTGTTAAATGCTTGATTTTTTTATTTATGTTTATATAATGAATATGTGAGGCTTTAAAAATGATAAATAAAAAAATATTATTGCTATTTGATGCATGTCAAATTCGTAATATTGCATATATTAAAGATAACCTTGATTTTAAAACTGTAAATCATTGCGATCAAGATAATAGAACAATGTTACATGTTGCATGTATTAATAATCATAATGATGTTATAGAAACAATATTAAAATTTTTACCAGATGTTAATATTGAAGATAACAATGGATTACTACCAGTTAGTTATCTTATAAAAAATAGTAACAACGATATGATTAGAAATATATTTGAAAATTACAATGGGGCATTTTCATACAATCAATTAATTAAGAATTTATCAATTGCTTGTATTTATGATAATGTAGAAATCTTTGAATATTTTCATAAAAAATTAAATTTTGATATAAATATATCTGATTTAAATAATAATACATTTCTAATGATGTCTACAAAGTATAATAGTATAAAAATATTTAAGTACTTAGTTGATAACAACATAGATATTCATACTAAAAACAACGAAGGAAACAATGCATTTTTATTTTCAATAAATTCTAATTGTATAAGTGCATTCGAATACTTGTTAGATAAAGTAGATATAAATTATAGAAACAATAAAGCCATTACAGGAATAATGTTAGCAATAATCAATAAACATTATAAAATAGCTGAATCTTTAATAAAAAATAATTGCAACCTTGAATTAAAAGATTATGACGGAAACACAGCATTGCATTACGCAGTGTTAAATAATGATCTTAAATCAATATTAATGCTAGTTAAAAAAGATAGTTCAATTTTAAATTTAAAAGATTTTGATGGTAATACACCATTTATGCTTGCAGCTAAATTTAATTATGAAGAAGCTTTTGAAATAATGTTAAATTATGATATAGATATTAATATATCAAATAATCAAAATATAAATGCTTTTCAATATACATGATTGAATGGGAACATTAGATTAGCAAAATTAATACTTCAAAAATATAAAGGTAAATTAAATTTAGATTTATCAATTAATAATGAACAAGTTGATGAAATAACTGTTGATGAAATAAATTCATTAATATTTGAAAATATAGAAAAAATAAAAGAAGATGTAGATATTTCATTACATCTTATAAATGAAGAACAAGATAAATTAGAATCAAATAGAAGCAATGTAAGTGATAATTTACAAGAAGATAATAATAATTCAGAAAATATTATTATTGAAAATAATATAAATGATAAGTATCAAGATATATTAATAAATTCTGATTTATGTTATGTTAATGATGATTCAATATTTAAAGAAAATCAGAACACAAATATATTAGAAATTAAAAGTGATTTAATAGATACAGAAAATATTTTTAATAATCAAACGAATAATGAACAAGATCAAAATCAAAATGTTATTAATGAAAATAACAAAGAAAGCATTAGCGATAACATAAATAATGATTTAAATGTAAGAGAGAAATTTATAAATGAAATTATTAAATTGAATATTATTAATGATTTAAAAAATAATGATAACTATAATTTAGAAAAGGAAAAAAATATGAATAGTCAAAATAATAAAGATTTATTTACATGAATTTTAAATAAAGAAGAACATTTAGAAATTATGAATGGTAAGAAAGAGGAAATATTTATGAATGAACAATCTAAAACATCTCCAACAATCTATTTTGCAAAAATTGGTAAAACTAATGAATTATTTAAATTATTAAAAGAAAATCCATTAAGAATATATGACAAAACTTCAACAAATAAAAATGCTTTAATGTATGCTTCTCAATTTAATAATATTAATTGTGCAAAATTATTATTATTAGTAGGAATTGATGTAAATAAAGTTGATGATCACAAATCATCTGCATTAATGTATGCTTCATATATGGGTAATTATGAAATGGTTAAATTATTATTATCTAATGGTGCAAATACATCTTTAAAAGATGCAGATGGATTAACTGCTATGGATATAGCATTAAAAAACAATGATCAAAAAATGGTTAACATTTTATTAGGAAAAGATGAAGAAATAACTAATGAATTTGTTAATGCTAAGACATCTAAAATTGATTTAAATAATGTAGATTATTTATAAGATTATTGAAAGGATTTAAATTATGGCTAAGAAAAATGTAAATTTTCCAGAAATAAAGTTAGTTTCTAAAAAAGAAAAAAAATTATTCATAGAATGTATGAAAAATGATCAAGATAATATATCGTTTGATAGTTGAAATTCAACAGTAGAAAAAATAGAAAATAAATTTAATAAGTTTGCTAAAAAAAGTTTATTTCAATATATTGATCTTGAAAAAAATGAAGCTAAATATTTCTTTATTTTAGACGATCAATTAGGAAAAGACGGAACTAATCATATTTACTATTTTAAATCTACTGATGATGTTTCAGATATGAATCAAGCTATTTCAAAATTTTTAAAATTCTTATTTGATGAAAAAAATATTGAAAATATAGTATTACATGTAAATTCATTAGATAATGATACTTTATCTATTTTAAAACATAATAAAGTTATGCAATTTGAAGGTTCTTTATATTATGTTAGCGGAATTAATGAAAAAGGTGAAGATGAATGATCTAAATTAGAAATATCATTAAAAGATATGTTTGTTAATATTCAAACATCTAATGAAGAAACTAGCAAACAAAGTAATGAAGAAGTTAATGAAGAACAATCAGTTCAAAATGAAGACGCTTCAGAAAACATAGAAACTTCTAGTGATACAACTAAAGAAACTTTTGAAAATAACGAAAATACAAATGATGATAATGTTGAAGCAAAAAATGATGACCAATCATTAGTTCAAACAAGTGATGAAGTTATTCAAGAGTCTTCAAATGAAAATGTTACAGAAAAACCAATAGATAATTCTAGTGAAAAACAATCATTTGAAGAAAATAATTATAATGAATCTTCTGAAAATTATGAATCAAGTAATGATGAAGAAAAAGATGGAGATATAGTTGAAAACAATGATGTTGATTCTAGTACTATAAATGAAAATACATCATCAGTTGAACAAGAGACATATGATTCAGCAAATGAAGATTTTGTAAATGTTGATTTATCTGATGAAAACGTAAATATTGAAAATAATCAAGAATATGAATATGAGCAAAATTTAGATCAAGAAAATTATCAAGAATCTCATGAATTAGAAAATCAAGAAATTCAACAACAAGAATATAATGAACAATTAGAAAAAGAAAATTTAGAAAAATCTCAAAAATGAGCTAATGAGTTCTACCAATTACGTGGAGAAGATGCAAATGGAATTCTTTCAACTAAAGAAAGATTTCCACAAAAAGAATTTGAGGAATATGATCCATTAGATATATCTAAAATATCTTATGATTTAAAATCATTATCTACATTAAAAATAAAATCTGATAATGTAGGAAATAATGATTATAATGCTACTAATTTTTCTACATATGAACAAGCTAGAAAAAATGTTTTAGAAAGTTTAGAAAATTTAAAAAAAACAAATAAAAAAGGTCATGATTCAATAGATACAATTGGAGTTTCTAAAAGCAAAAAAGAAGAAACATTGTCTGAAAGATCTAACGCTTCTGTAGAAGAAATGAAAAAAAGAATTGATGATTTAAAAGAAAAAATTAATAATTAAAATATAAATTAGTTAAACTAATTTATATTTTTTATTAATTTTATTAATTATCTATAGTTTTAAGTATTAAATTATAAATATAAATTTTTACTATTAAAAGTGTGATATTTTGATTAAATTTTACATAAATATAATTTCACTGTTAAATTTCACATAAATATAATTT
>CASEQO010000065.1 GCA_949290035.1 uncultured Mycoplasmataceae bacterium | reverse complement strand
ATTTTATTTTTGATTTTCATATTTTTTGTGCTTTTCAAAACATTATTAATATAATAATTATATAAAACAATAGAATATAAAAATAGAGGTAAAAATGAATAAAAAATTATACTATTCATTACTTACGTTTTCTTCATTAGTATTAGTTGGAGGTACAGTTTCATCTTCTTTAATAAATGTAAATAAAAACACTTATTCAAATGAAAAAATTTTTAAAGGCGTTGAATCTAATATCCTAAAAGAAAATAATGATGTAAGAAAAAATTTTGAATATAAATTTTCAAACACTTATATTGAGAAAAGAAGTGTAAAAGGTGTTGTTGGGGTAAATATTGATTCATATCAACAAAGCAATAAACTAGAACATTCCAATCCTACATTAACCTATAACTATAAATTTAGGACTTCAATTAACGTAAGTAATGTCGAAAAATTCAACAGTATTAATAATGTGGAAAGTTTTACTAAAAAATTAAATTCAAATATTTGAAATACTTGAACTTACAATGTATCTTCCTGATGAGCAAAAGCAGGAAAGAGATTTATGGGTGTAAATATTGTTATGCCTCATTGAGCCCCTGAAGTAAATGAAAATCATGGTGCAAAAACTTATGGATATTGAAGTTCAAATCAAATAGAAAAAGCATGTTCTTTTATCTATGACGATTTAGTTAACTTTCTATTTTATCTTTTAGACCATAGATCTGACATTCATATTGATAACAATATAAAAGAAATTATTAAGAAAATAACATCAAAAACTAGTTTTAAAACTAAATTAAGACCAATTATAAAAAATATTAAAAATGCAAAAATAAAGAATATTAATTTTGGTAATATTAAAGCAAAAATTATTGATGAATATGATGCAGAAATATATGCAAATCACATGCTACCAATAATAGATTACACTACAAAATGAGAATGTTCAGGGCCTAAGTGTTCTCATAATATAAGAAATTTGTTAGATGTTGTTATGACATCATTAGTAGATTTAGTTAAATTTACTTTTGGAAGTAGTGAATCTTATGTTTCACAAATTATTGAAATTGTTGTATACGGATTGTTATTAGATCTATTATCAAATTTATTTAAAGATAATAAAATTAGTAATAATTTATACATTCTCATTTGCGATTTAATTAATTATGCTGCTGGATCAGGATTTTTTCATAGAGCTTTAAAATATATAAATGATAATTTAGCTGATATTCTTTTTAATTTTACAGGTAGAGTAGTGAAGCATGGTATCCAATTAGGTAAATGTGGCCATTTAATGTCAGGAGTAAAAATTGATAGAAATGAAAATATTTCAAAAATATCATCTGAAAGTCCATTAATTTTATTTAATATTAATGCACATAGTATTTTTAAAAATAGAAAAAATTTTGATTTAAATTCCCTTGAATGTATAATTGAGTTATCAAATTATCAAAAATTGTATAATTATTTAGAAGTTCAAGATTTTAATAACGAAATTAAAAATATATTATTATTTAATATTAAAAATCTAACATCTTCATCTGAGGATGTTTATAATAGTTATTTAAAATATATTGATAATAATATTGAACCAACTAGATATAATACTAAATTAGAATCATTTAAAAAATTTGAAAAAAATGGTTGAATTATTCCTTCAGATATAAATCAATGAAATATATTAAATGATTACATCATACCTTCATATTTATCAGAAAATATTGTTGAGAATCAAAATAGCGGAACTCAAAGTAATTTTGATATCTTTTATAATAATTACGAATTTTTATCAGAAAATCCTAATTTAAATTTAGATTATAATAATTTCCATAGTAAGAGAGAAGAATATGAGCCGGAAAATTATTTGAGATAATAATGAAAAAGTGTAAAATAATTGGAATATTAATTGCCTCTATAGTATCTCTTTCTATTGTTTCAACAGGTATTTATTTTTTAATGAGTTATATAATTTCTAAAAATAAAAGCGAAGACAATTCTTTAAAAAACGAAATTAATAATGACGAAGATGAAAAGAAAAATAGATTAACCAATGAGATTGTTAAAAATAACTTTGCTCAAAGTGGAATATGAGAAGATAAAGATTTTTTAGATTATAATGAATTTTTAAATTATGAATATATTGATATTGATGCATTCAATAATATTAATAAAAACATTAAATATATTGAATTACCAAGTTATTTAAGAATATATGATGATAACAACAACAAAATGGATTGATACACAATTAATTTAATAAAGGTAAAATCCTATAATAACAATTGTTTATTTATTGAAAATAATATCCTTTATCAAAATTTAAATTTTAGAAACACAGCATATACAATTTCAGACAGAAATAATACAGGTGAAGTTAAATTAAATAATTTTAATAATGTACCTACATCAATATATAAAAATTTTTATGATGAAATAATTTTTAAAAATGTTAATTTGATATCTTTCTCAAAAGATTTTAAAATTTCTTCAATTGGAGATAAGGCTTTTTTAAATTGTAAAATTCTTCAAGATAATATAAATCTATATTCATCTAGTTCCACATATATAGGTTATCAATCATTTAAAAACTCTAATATTAAATCATTCAGCATTGTTGGAAATTGAAAGACAATAATAATATTTAATGAAGAAGTTTTTTGTGATTCTAAAAATTTAAATAATTTTTGATGTTTAAATTTTATGTTATCAGCATGAACAAATAATTTATTTCAAAATGTTAATAACTCTTTTTCATTTAATGATAATTCATTTGTAGGTTATTTCAATAGCAAAACAAAACTGATTGGCAATAATAATTTTGATAAGTTATCTTTGAATTTATTTTATTGTATGGTAGTTTTTGAAGAAAAAAACGATATTTTGTTTGATGGTATAAATGTTTTAAATGAAAGCAATTTTAAAATGAATGGATATATTAGTAAGTCATTTTGGGAAAATAAAGGACTTAATCAAAGTTTATTAGAAAAGTATAATCAAGTAAAAATTAATAATAGAAATATATTTAGATAAAATATTAGCTTTCATGCAAAAATTTTATCTAATTTTTTCATTAAAAAATATATTTAAATATCTTGTTAAGCAAGTAATAAATTGTATATATTAATAATAAATAGTATTACAATAGAAGTGTAAAATAATTTAGGAAGGTTAATATGGAAAAAAATATTAATGTTTATAGTGAAATAGGAGAATTAAAAGAAGTTTTGGTTCATACCCCTGGAGAAGAAATAGAAAGGATTTCTCCTAATAGGTTAGATGAATTACTATTTTCAGCTATATTAGAACCTAAAGCTTCAATAGAAGAACATAAATCTTTTATTGAAATCCTAAAAAAAGAAGGTGTGAAAGTAATACAGTTAGTAGATTTAGTTGCTAATACTTATAAACAAGCAACTCAAAAAGAAAAAGATGAATTTATAGATAAATGACTTGATGAAGCAGAACCAAAATTATCTAGTCATAATAGGAGGTTAGTCAAGCAGCATTTATTAAATATTAAAGATATCAAAAAAATGTTAAGAAAAATGATGTCTGGATTTTATACTAAAGAAATAGAAGGTATAAAATCAAATAAAGAATTAGTAATTGATCCAATGCCAAATCTTTATTTTACTAGAGATCCATTTGCATCAATTGGTAATGGTGTTTCAATAAATAGAATGAAATATCCAACTAGAAGAAGAGAAACTATATTTGCTAATTTTATTTTTAGTGTTAATAAAAAATATAAAAATGTACCTAAGTATTTCAATAGAAATGATAAATATACTATTGAAGGTGGAGATATATTTATATACAATAAACAAACTCTTGTAATAGGGGTAAGTGAAAGAACAAATATAGAAGCTATTAAATTAATAGCAAAAAATATTAAAAATAATAAAGAATGTAGTTTTAAAAAGATTATTGCAATTAATGTACCTCCAATGCCAAATTTAATGCATTTAGATACATGATTAACAATGTTAGATTATGATAAATTTTTATACTCACCAAACATGCTAGATGTTTTAAAAGTATGAGAAATAGATTTAACAAAAAATAAAATTGAAGCAATAGAAAGAAATGAATCTCTAGAATCCATTCTAGAAAAAATCATTAATAAAAAACCTATATTGATACCAATTGCAGGAAAGAATGCAACACAATTAGATATAGATATTGAAACTCATTTTGATGGAACTAATTTTGTTGTAATTAGACCAGGAGTTGTAACAGGTTATTCTAGAAATGAAAAAACTATTAGGGCTTTAAAAGATGCAGGGATAAAAGTTCTATCTTTTAATGGTGATCAATTATCATTAGGTATGGGATCAGCAAGATGTATGTCTATGCCTTTAATAAGAGAAGATATATAAAATAATAAGGAGAAAATATTATGCCAGTAAATTTAAAAGGAAGAAGTTTAGACTCATTATTAAATTTCACAACAGATGAAGTTAATTATTTAATTGATTTATCAATTGATTTAAAAAAATCAAAATATCAAGGATTACATATCAATAATAGACCACTTGTAGGTAAAAACATTGCTATTATGTTTCAAAAAGACTCTACAAGAACAAGATGTGCTTTTGAAGTAGCTGCAGCTGATTTAGGAATGTCAGTTACTTATATTGGACCTCAAGGATCTAATTTTGGTAAAAAAGAATCTATTGAAGATACTGCAAAAGTATTAGGTAGATTTTATGATGGAATTGAATTTAGAGGGTTTGCTCAAGCTGATGTAGATGCTTTAGCAAAATATTCTGGAGTTCCAGTTTGAAACGGATTAACAGATGATGAACACCCTACTCAAATCATTGCAGACTTTATGACAATGAAAGAAAAATTAGGTGACCTAAAAGGTAAAAAAATGGTTTTCATAGGTGACTTTAAAAATAATATGGGCCATTCATGTTTAATTGGTGCAGCATTTACAGGAATGCATATAGTGTTATGTGGACCACAATCATATCAAAAAGAAGTTAGAAAAGATGTTATTGATAAATGTAAAAAATTATTTGAACTAAATGGGGGATCATTATCATTTAGTACAAATAAATTAGAAGCAGCAAAAGACGCTGATGTAATTTATACTGATGTTTGAGTTTCATTAGGCGAACCATTTGAATTATTTGAATCAAGAATTAATGAATTACAAAACTTTCAAGTAGATATGGCTATGATTAAAGCAGCAAAACCTTCAGTTATGTTCTTACATTGTTTACCTGCTTTCCATGATGACCATACTGAATTTTCAAAAGAAATTGCTGCTAAATTTGGAGCAAAATTCCCAGTAGTAAAAACTGGAGCTATGGAAGTAACTGATGAAGTTTTCCAATCTAAATATAATAAAGCATTTGATGAAGCAGAAAACAGAATGCATTCAATTAAAGCAATTATGTTAGCAACAATAGGATACTAATATATATGTCAAAAATAGTAATTGCTCTTGGAGGTAATGCTCTAGGAAAAAATGTTCAAGAGCAAAAAGAATTAGTAAAAATTCCTGCTCAAAAAATAGCTTCATTAGTTGCTAAAGGACACAATGTTATAGTTGGACATGGTAATGGTCCACAAGTAGGAATGATATATAATTCATTTAGTGATTCTAATATCCAAATGCCATTCCCTGAATCAGGAGCAATGAGCCAAGGATATATTGGATATCATTTAATGACATCAATTTTAAATGAATTTAAAAAAAATAATATAGATAAAGATGTATTATATTTTTTAACAGAAACACTAGTAGATCAAAATGATCCAGCATTTGATAATCCAACGAAACCTATAGGTAGTTTTTATAAAACTGAACAGGAAGCTATTCAAGCTAATCCAGGTTCAACTATAAAAGAAGATTCTGGAAGAGGATATAGAAAAGTAGTTCCAAGTCCATTACCACAATCTATATTAGGAATTAATACAATCAAAAAAAATATTAATTTAGGAAATGTAGTTATAGTTGGTGGGGGAGGAGGAATTCCTGTAATATTTGATGGTATTGAATATAAAGGAGTTGATGCTGTTATTGATAAAGATTGTGCTTTATCTAAAATAGCAAATGATGTAAATGCAGATACATTTATCATACTTACAAGTGTAGATTATGTTTCTATTAACTATAATAAAGAAAATCAAGAAGATTTAAAATCTATTGATAGTAAAGAATTAAAAGAATACTTAGAACAAGGACACTTTGCAAAAGGTAGTATGTATGAAAAAGTATTAGCTGCTATTGCGTTTGTTGAAGCTAAAAAAGGTTCTAGAAAAGCTATCATAGCAAATTTAGAAAAAGTAGAAGAGGCAGTTGAAGGCTTATCTGGAACATTAATATATTAAATATATAAAAATGAGATGAATTCTAAAATTATAGATCATCTCATTTTTAATTAATTATTTAAGAATAAAATAACAAAATATTATATATTTAAATTAATAATAATGAAAGATATAGAAAATGAAAAAGGCAATAGTTAATAATTTAAAAGAAAAGAAAATAAATATAGGTATTTTTTCATCATCATCTGATTTAGGAAGTAAATTTCCTAATAGAGTTCTAGAATCAAAAAAGATTTTAGAAGACAATGGTTTCAAAGTCAATTTAGGTAATCTATGAAACAAATCAATAGGTTATACTACAGGAACACCTAAACAAAGAGCTAAAGAATTTAATAATTTATTAAAAAATAATGATTTACTTATGTCAATGATTGGTGGATATAATAGTAGTTCTATTTTAGAATGCATAGACTATGATTTAATAAAGAAAAACAAAACTAAGGTCATGGGATTTTCAGATACAACAGCAATACTTCTTGCTATATATAATAAAACAAAATTACCTATTTATTATGGACCTGCATTATTACCATCTATAAATGAACAAGAATATATTAGAAATTGAAACATAAAACAAATAAAAGATTTTGTTATAGGTAACCATAAGAAGATAATCAATCCTGATTATTGAACAGATCAAAGAATTGATTGAAATGATTATAATGAAAATACATCTAAAATTTTAAAGTCTAATAAATTAGAATCTATAAATAAATGTATTGTTGAAGGTAGATTAATTAGTGGTAATTTAAATACTATAGTCTCAATTTATAATACAGAATTTATGCCTAAAATAAAACAAGGTGATATTTTATTTATTGAAGATTCATTAAAATTAATTGATGAATGTGAAAGAAATTTTGCTTTCTTAAAAAATTCTAAAATATTAGATAAAATTTCAGGAGTGATTATAGGTAAAATTGAAGGGTTTGATCCAAAACAATCAAATGAAACCTATGAATCATTATTTCTAAAATTTTTAAATAAAAAAATTCCAGTATTAATGAAATTCGATTGTTCTCATTGTCACCCCATGAATATATTAAAGATAGGAGCAAAGATTAGATTAAACACTATTAAAAATGAAGTTGAGTATATTTAATAATAGTATTTCATTTTTATTCTAGTATAAATTATTAGAAATTAAAATAATGATAAAGATAAATAAAATACTTATTTTGATGTTAGATAAATTATTTTGATATAGATATTATGAACCATATTTATTTTTTGTATATAATATAGATATGAAAAATTATTTTTAATTTTGGTAAAAGCCTCGCCACGCATTTGCGATAACTGTGAGGGTAGTGTGAAGAATAAATCAAATTATTGTTTAGTCGGTTGGTCGCTCCACTGACTTTTGTTTTTTTATGTATATAAAATAATAGATTAAATAATTAATATTTATTTATAAATAATGTATAACTATTATTTTAATAAATGCCTTACACTAATATATAAAACCAATATTTTTTAAATCTAAAAATTTTTATTTATAGAAATATTTATTTTTAATATAAATATGAATAATTAAAAAATATTTAGATGAACATATCAATAAAAAAATAATAATTTTTATTTATAGTAAAAAATTTAAAAGATAGATTAATAAAAATTTTTTAGTTGTAAAATAATTAATAAGGTAAGTATGATAAAAATATATATATCAGAAGAATATAAATTTGTATTTGATCAATATAAAAATGATTTAGTAGAAAAACCAAAAGTTTTTAAGTGAATTGAAAATGAAGATAAAGAATTTAATTTTAATGAAATATTAAATTTATTAACTCAAAGATCTTTATTTCATACATTCAATAAACTATTAATTTTATTTCCAAAAATATTTGATAAATCTAAATCTGATGAAGAAAAAGAATTTATAGATGCTATTGATAAAATTAGTTTTGAGCAAAATATAGATATTTTTATATATATGATTAATAAGAAAACTAGTTTACCTAAATGATTAATATCTGATTACGAAATAAAAGAAATACCAAAATTAAATTATTATTCATCACAATCATATATAGAAAAAGAACTTAAAAAAAATTCTATTAAATATAATAGTGAAATCCTTACATATTTAAAAAATAAATTAAATAATGATCCTTGAATCATTTCTAATGAAATTAAAAAACTATCTTGTTATTCAAATGAATTAACTAAAGAAATAATTGATAATGTTGTTATAGAATATTCAGACAATTCTGTATTTAAATTAATATCATCTTTTTTAAGACAAAAATATGATCAATCTATAAGAATATTCGATGACTTATTAAATAGAAAAATGACTATTGAAGAAATATTTTCTCATTTTTGTAGTTATCTTTTTAAATTAAAAACTATTCATATGTATTTTTTAAATAAAAAAAATATAAAAGAAGAATTTAAGTTACAAGATTTTCAAGCAAATGAATTTATATCATTAATAAATTCTATTTCTATATCTATGATTGATAATTTATTAAATATTTTGTTAAAATTAGATAAAGATAATAAAAAAGGATTATTAAGCCTAGATAATTCTTTTAGATTATTTTTAGTTGGAGGTGTCAATGGATACTAAAGAAATTAAAAAGTTAAAAAAAGAAGCTATAGAACATTTAGAGATAATTCTTTCTAATAATGATTTAGTTCAAAGATTAAATAAAGAAGATTTTTTAAAAATAGTTAAAGATCATTTATCTTTAGTAATGCAAATTAATTTTATTTTAAATTCTAAAAATGATGATTTATATGATCTTATAGATAAATTTAATATTTTCTTAAAAGATAAAATAACTAACATCCAAGCATCAAACTATAGTAATGAAAATGAAATGAAAGATGATTTAAATTATTTAAAAGTTTATATAAAAAATACTTTTAATAGAGATTTTGAAACATATTCATTAAATAAAGATAAATTAAAAAAAATTGAAAACTTAGATAATGTTTCTCCAAATATTAATGATCAAGAAAATTTATCTAATGAAAATCAAGCATACAACTATTTTGGAAATAATCAAAACCAATTTAATAATATGAACAATCCATATGCTAATCCAGAACTTATTAAACAACAATTTATAGCACAAGCAATAGTTACTAGAATTACAGAAGATTATAGAAAAGGTAATTATTATTTCTATCAAACAAAACCTAAAATAATTCCTATATTTAAAAAAATTGCAGCTCTTTGATTACTAATTGCATCATTGATATTATTTGCAATTATTGGAATGCAAATAGCTATAAGTAATATGGATATTGTTGGAGCTATTACAGACAAAGGTAATAAGATATATTATAATTGAAATTGATTTAACTATATGTTTCCAGTACTTACAGCAGGACTATTAACTTATTTTGCATACACAATGTTTAAACCAATTTATAATGATAATTATAAATATGGTATAGAAAGAGGAAATAATTTTATATATTATTTACTTTTTATGATGGGGTTATTAAACATAACTACAATAGTTTATGGCTTTACTGATTTAGAGCAAGTAAAAAATTTAAATCAAAACCAATGAGATAAAATAAATGTTTTTAGTGCTTTCACTTATTTAAATATAGTTTCAGTATGTGTTGATGCTTCATTTATAATGTTTCCAATTATTTATAATGTTTTTAAGCCAACTAGAAATACAGATTTAGAAAAAATGTTATATGAAAAATATAAAAAAGAAATTGAAGATCTTGGAATTTTAAAATAATGCAATTTTTAAATAAAGAAAAAAAGATCATAAATTTCTTTTTTCCTTTCTATCCATTAAAATTAACTAAATCTGTATTTATGATATCAATTATTTCAATATTGATTGGACTTAGATTAATATTGAATTTTGCTACTATTAAAATTCCAGAGTTTGGAATGTCAATATCAATAGCCCACACTCCACTAATGATTATTGGATGATTATTTGGTCCTGTTGTAGGACTATTAGTAGGATTTCTAACTGATACTATGTGTTATTTTATGAATCCTAGTGGTTTATGATTTTGATTATTTGCTATACAAGAACCACTATTAGGGTTTTTATCAGGGTTAGTTGCTTCAATATATATAATAAGAAAATCTAAACAATCCATTGTTTTTGATTTAATTTTTACAAGGATTATTGTTTATATATTTTTCATAATATGTTTAATATATATGTGTGGATTTATAAATAGTAATTCACGTTGAGAAGGAGTGTCTAAAATTGATTCTAAATCATTTATTAATATTTATAAATATATTGTTATAAGTTGTTTAATATTATTTATTATTATGTTTGAGATATTTAATATTTTTGCTTATAAAAAAAATAAAGGTAGAGAGAAATTAATAATATATGCTTCATTAATTTGTTTTATAAATGCTATTTTATTTTCTTTTATATTAGGAACAATATCAGCAATAGAGTATTACAAATATTTACATGATGGAATCAACTCACCTAATTTTATTAAATATGGTTATATGTTTTATTTAATTCCTAGAATAGTAAAAGAATCAATTAAAACACCTATACAAATAATATTATTATCATCTATTTTATACATGATTATCCCTATATTTAAAAATCAATTAAAATATGAGTCATTAACTTGAAGTGCTAGTAATTATTGTAAAAATATTAGAAATGTGATGTGGATTTAATATAAATAGAATTATTAATTCAGGTTATTTGTAATAACAAATACAACTTCCATATATAAAGCTGAGTAATAAACATTATATGAAATAAAAAATAGGGAACACATCCCTATATTTAAGATAATTTCATTAATTGAGATTAATGAAGATAAATGCCTAATTAACTCTATTAATTTATTATTAAATTTAATGTATAAATGGAGAGAATATAAATAATATAAAAATTAAATTAGATAAAAATGTATGTATTTGCATAGCATGCAATAAAATTGATTTTCCTCTTATTTTATTTT
>CASEQO010000064.1 GCA_949290035.1 uncultured Mycoplasmataceae bacterium | reverse complement strand
TATATACAATTAAAATGTATATATAAAGAAAGGAACTTTATGGCTAATAAAAAAACATCTGAAAGTGTTATAAATAATACTTTAAAAGATGAACCAACATTATCTAGCCAATCAACAGGAAAAAAAATAGGTTTCTTCTCAGCTATGTTAATTGCTATGGGGTCATCTATTGGAGCTGGAATATTTTTTAAAGCGCAAGCAGTTTTAAAATATTCGCAAGGATCATTTATTTTTGCAATCCTTGCTTGATTGATTGCAGCGTTTGCTGTAATTGCTATGGCGCTTGCTCTTGTAGAAATTGCTAGTGCTAGAAATGATAACTTATCTATGATAGGTTGATGTAAAGTGTTCAATAGTAGAACCATATATAAAGCATCAAAAAATTTTATGTTTTATATTTATCTCCCACTAACATACTTTTTTATGCCATTGTATGTAATCATGTCATTTCAAGATGCAATGAGTGCATTTACAAATGGAAATTGAATAACCTTTGGTACAAGTGCAGATTGATTTATTTGATTATTAATAGCATTTATTATTTCTTTATTCTTTATATTTGTTTCAGGTATATCTTCTAGAGCAGGAGATATTATGAATAAAGTAATAATGAGTATTAAATTTTTACCTCTTGCTGCAACAATTATTTTAGGATTTGTAATTGCTGCAATGCCTGAAAATGGTTTTGGAGGAGTTCATGTTAGTGCAGGCCCAATAGATGCTATAAAAGGTGAAACTGAAGGAATTACTACTAGTTTTAATCCATGAGAATTCCAATATATGTCTCCAGGAATAGGTTTATTTATGGCAATGGGAGGAATATTCTTTGCTTATGATGGATTCTATGTAACTGCTGGATTACAAACAGAAATGAAAGAACCTAAAAAAACACCATTAGCAATTGTTTTAGGTTTAGGTATTGTAACTATTATTTATTTATTAATTGCGATATCAACATCTATAATTGGAAATGGCGGAATAGGTGGATTTAGTGATTGACTAGCAGATCATAATGCTTCTTGAGTATATGGTGTATTAAATCTTACAATTGCAATTGGTGTTTTAGGTATCATAAATGGATTTGCAATGTGAGCACCAAGATTTACTGAAGATTTAATTAAAGAAAAAGAATTACCATTCTCAAATAAATATATTGATAAAATAAATTCAAATAAATACCCAATGATAGGAATTTATTATACATTAATTGCTACTATTCCATTATTTATAATTTTTGGATTAATAGGTGCATTAGCTTATGTAGATGATTATTCTGAAGTTGTTGATGGTCAAACTATTCATTGATATGGTCAAAAAGAAATTGGATCATTATATACTTTTTCAGACTTATTAGGAACATGAACAGCAGTGTTTGCATTTATGTTTATAATGCTTCCTATATTTGGTGGAATTAAAAATAGAAAACAAAATTTTGTTAAAACAGAAAAATCTAAATATTTCTTACCATTTGCATGAGTTTCAGTAATCATTATAGGTATTGTATTATTATTGTTATTTGTAGACGCAATTGTTAATGTATTTATGTTAATTAATATATCTTCAGGTGTTTTAGGAGAATCTCCAGATAATAGTGCAATTATTGGTGTTGTTATGAAATTTGTAACATTAATAATATTTGTAGCTATTATGATAGTTCCAACTATTATAGAAGATTACTTAAATAAGAAAAAATATGGAACAATTTATCCACATGTTAATAACAATAATGTAATTGAAAATAGCAAATAATTTAATAAGGTAACATTTTGTTACCTTATTTTATTTTTTAATTGATCAATTACAAGATTATTAAATTAATTTATAGTAAATTGAAATAAAAAAAAAATAATGATATACTATTTTTAGTATATTTAAGGAAATATTTATGGATTTTAGATATTACGTTTATAATACAGATAAAAATTGAAAATCTATGTTAGGAATCAAAATTTTTAATATATTTTGATTAGGAGCATTAGTTGCAATCTTATTTCTAGTAAATCCTGTTGCAGATCTATTAAGAATATCTAACCCAATTTTTAATTCACAAATTGACTCTGCACTTTCTTTAATGTCTTTTGATACAACTAATAACATAATATTATCTGCTTGTTATATATTTGGTTTATTTGTTTTTTTATGTTTATGATTAACATGCTTTGGAAAAGCAAGTAAAACAAATAAATTTATAAAAAAAGGATCTCAGTTTCATATGAAAAGGGGAGGAATATTCTTTTTATCTAATATATTAGATTTAATATTTTTAGGATGATTAGTTTTAGCTTGTACTAAGAAAAAAACTATAATGAATTTATATAATTATGGTGTTGATGAATGATTAAGACAATCTTATGCTCAAACACAACAAATTACAACAACTACAATTCATCAAACAATTTAATAAGGTAATTAGAATTACCTTATTTTTTTATATGTGTCTTTTAATAATGATTATTTACAATAATTATTATTAATAAAAAATTTAAAACCGTTATGAAATAAAAAAAATAAAAAATCACAACCTATAGTCGTGATTGTGTCCTAACTCGTGAGTATTGGCTTTACGTATATATAGTATCATATTTTACTTGCTTTGTAAGACATATTGTTTAAAATGTAATAGAATGGATAGTATTAGTTTTAATACTTATCTATTTAATAAAACATAATTAATTAAAACTAAACACCCTTGTTTTTATTTAAACAATAAAAAAGAACTCATTAGAGTTCTTTTTTTGATGTAAAGGTTCCCATCTTTACATATTTATATTATCATATTTTTTAAAAATAAACATCATAAAAATAAACATCATAATTTTATTAATATCTGGAGTAATTACAACTAGACCTATAAAGAAAGAAGATGAAAATAAACTTAAAATTGAATTATCATTATTGTTAATGAATTTTAATGAAAATGTTCCGATAGATAAAAGTAAAATATATGAAATGGATTTGTGAATGTTTCCTCCTGAAGAAATTGAAGAATTTATATATAATTACAAAAAAATTCAAAATTATGACGAAGAAACTGTTTCATATTTAGAATATGTTAAAGATATAAAAGAAAACAATCAAGATTTTATAAATAGCATTAAAAACAAATTAGATTTTAATGATATTGAACCTCTTTCAGTTTTCAAAATTTTAAAAGAACAATATAATTCAATTGAAGAAAAATATCTTAATGCTAAAGCATCTACTCTTAGATCTATTATTGAACAATTTGTCTTATGAATAGGTTATTCATTTAAAAAGGAAACAGAAAAGAATAATTATATTGAAGCGTTTTCAATAAGTCAACCTAATAAATATAAAAAAGATATTTTTGAATATATTAAAAAGAACC
>CASEQO010000063.1 GCA_949290035.1 uncultured Mycoplasmataceae bacterium | reverse complement strand
TTACTTTCTGAACTACAAAAATTAAGTAGATACATTATCTTTATTCTTTGAACATTGAATTCAATATTTTTATTGATTATTAAATTTGTTCTTTCTAATTCCACAAGATTTATACATTCATCATATGATTTATTTATAAGATAGATTAATTCTTGTATTCCTGCATCACTATTAAATTTTTCCTCAAATTCTTTATCTTCCATTTATTTTTCTTAAAACTTCTTCTACATCGTCTTTTTCAACGTTTGTAATCTTATCTGTTGTTAATAATCATTCTAGTAAATTAATAGCTCAATTATTGTTCATCTATTAAATTCTCCAAATCAGTTAAATAACTATCTAAATATGATTTAATGCAATCATAACAAATATATTCATCATTATCTTCGTTTTTAAGTAGATAGTATTTATATTCTTGATTATCTCCACAGCAATCACATGAACTTACTTCAAAACAAGCGCTCTACATAATGCATAAAATGTTTCCTTAGTTTTTTCAATTGTTTCTTTTATTTTTTTATTCATCTCATATCCCTAATTTATTAAAAACCTCTTCTTGTTTTTCTGGATTGCATGCACTTATTTTTATTTTTTTATTATTTTCAAGAATAATTATAGTTTCACAAGCTTCTTCTCCACAAATAGAACATTTGTTTTTGTTTTTTATATCTTTAATTTTCATTATCATTCTTCTTTCATTTCATTATCTTCTAAAAATTTTTTACATATTGAACAATAATAGCCACTATTAACTTCTTTAGCTTTTAAAAGTGGAACACTTTTACACACTTTACATATTTTAAATACTTGCATATTTTCTCCTTATCATGAAGATTGTTCATAATAATATATTAATTTTCCTTTTTTATGGTGTTTTCCATAGTTTTCTCATTCAACATGAAGAACTCCACCATATTCATTAACTCAATACCACTCATCTAATAATGATCTATATGATATTTGTTTTCATAAGCTTTTTGCTATTATGATTTCTTTTTCATTAACTATTTTATCTATTACTTCTTCTCTAGTCATTTAATATCTCGTTATCAAATAAGCTTACTAATTCTAAATCATTGTGTTCTTTTTCAAATGAGTTTTCAATAAGATTATCTTCTTGATCATCAATAGCTATATTTCAACCACTTGAAAAGTTTTCTCTAATTAATTCAACTTCATTTATTTCAAATACTATTGTTTCTCTTGATTCATTTTCTTTTGTTTTTCATTTTTTTTGTTTAACACTATAGTCTAAAAGCTCTATATATTGATTTTGCTTGATGTTTTTAACTATTTGAGTATTTCAAGTCATACACTTTAAAAAACCATTACCATTAGCTTGTTTTAAAAGAAAATCACAACCTTCACCTATTTCAGACCTAAACTTTTTTAAATAGCTAACAATTCCATTGATTCTAGTCTTGTTCATAAATTACATCAATATAATTATTTATTGCATGTCTAAAGATATCAGACCTAGTGAATTTTCTTTTATTTAATCTAGATAGCTTATCAACTGCGTCATCTATTTTTTTAACTTCTTTTTTAGATAATCTAAATGCAATTAATAATTCTTTTGATTCTTTCTTCTTCATATGTTTTAATTTTCCTTTTGATTAGATCATCAACTCTTTTATTGTTTTTAATGTATTTATTTGCATCTTTTAATCTAACGAAATGAGCTTTAAGTTCTTTGTAATCGTTAGCTAATCTTAAATTTTCTTCTTGTAATTCTTTTATTTGTTGCATTAAGCTTTCTATTGTATCTTTTTGATTGTTAGATACTTCTTTTAAGTCTTCTGCTCTTTGTAGCATCATAGAGTATTCTTTTGTGTTTATTATTTCTTTTTCTTTATGTTGATTTTCAATTACTTTTTTAAGTTCATTATCATTTTGTCTAATATAGATTGATGTAGTAGCTATATTGCTATGTCCCATTAAACTTTTAATAACTGATAATCTTTCACCTCTTTCATCTAGATTCTGAGCAAAGTGTCTTCTAAAGTCATGACAAGCTCCTTTATAACCTATGATCTTAAAACATTTCTTTGTAATTCTATAAACAGTATCATTAGATGCTCATTTAATTATTTCATCTCCATATTTAGAATATGAATAGCTTAATAATGATTCAACAGCTTTAGATAAATAAACTTTTCTAATTGTACCTTTTTTAGAAATGATGTTAAACTCACTCATTTGTTTTTCAACTCAATTTTCAATTACTTTTTCAACTTCGAATTTTCTAACACCTAAATCAAATAAAATCATTAGGATTAATCTTTCTTTATCTTTAGTTGAATTAATGTATATTTTTAATTTATTTACATGATCATCATTCATGTAATGAAATTCTTTTTTATTTAAGTGCTTTTTATAATTTAGCTTTAAATTAGCTAAATCATTTTCATTGATATTAAATTCTTGATTGTAATATCTTAACGCTGCTATAGCTGTTCTTTGACTAGTAGCAGGTAATTCATTAAAATATGTTAATATATTTTCTTTGTTTTCTAATATTTGTTCTTTATTTAAAAAGAACTTTTTTAAAATTCTATCGTACAGATTTTTAGTTTTTGTAGATATCATTTTGCATTCTCCTATTTTTATTTATATGAATATTGTCTTGCTTTATTTTTTTAATGCAAGTGATGTTCTTATATTCAAGAAGACCATCACTTGTGATGAATCCAAAAAGATTATATATTTCATCTTTCTTTAATCTTAAGTTTTCAAATAATTTAAAGTGATTTTGAAATATAAAAAATAAATCTTTTGAATTATCAAATTCTGAAATAAATTCAAGTCTGTAATATTTTGTGCCTCTTACAGTTTTTGATTCATAAATGTAATTTAAACGGAGATTTTTATAAGAAAAATACCTTTTCATAAATTCTCCTATTTAGTGATTTTTTATTAACTAAATATGTTATTATTTATTTAGTAATTAACATATATAAAAACTTTTCCGGTGTCAAATTGGAAAAGTTTTTTTATTGGTATCTATATTAAAATTAATGCAATATTTGCAAGTCTACATAATAATATTTTTTGACACCAAGCACATTATCTGCTTATATATTTTCATATATAAGCATTTTATCTTTCATCCATAGTGCTTGTTAATATATATATATATAATTTCTTTTGAATAAAATTTATAAAAGGAATAATGTTATGGGAAAAACAAAAGCATTTTTATCTATAATTGGCGGTATAGGTACAATTACTGGAACAATTTTATTACCTGTTGGATGTGAATATACTTTATCTTTTAATAAAGAAGAAATTAACTTATTTTTTGGACGAACTATTGCAGAACAAAATGGTAAATATGTTCTTGGGGTAGGTTCATCAAATTATGGTGAAACAAAAAAATTCGAAGTTGATGGTGTGGCTCTTAGTGATTTAGAATTAAATTTAATTAATTCATTATACGTAAAAGTGGATTATGATGAATATGTAGATAATGCAAGAGAATTAAAAAAAACTAATGAAAAACTATATAGCCTAGATTTAGAAACAAAAGAAGAATATAATCTGAACAAAAAGGTTGTAAATGCAATTTTAGATGCATATGGATTAATGGTTTCAGGAGCAGTAATTCTTTCTATATTTGCATTAATATTTATAATTTCAATATTTTTAATAATAAAAGAAAATAGAGATTTAAAAAGAGCTGCATACTATCGTTTAAGACAAAAAAAGATGCAAGAAGAAAATGAAAAACAAAACAAAGAAGAAATGAATGAATCAGAAATAGAAAAATAATTTCTATTTCTGATTTTTGTTAGAATGTTTATTTAGCATATTTAAAAATAAATAATTCTTACAGTAATTTAAAATAAAATATTTTTATATATAATTAATATATTGAAACTTAATAGGAGAAAATAATGGGTTTAGCATTAGGTTTAAGTTTAGGATTAGGAATTCCATTAGCTTTAATAGTTGGAGCTATTTTAGGATATTACTTTGCAATGAAATATTTTAAAAAACAACTTAGAGATAATCCTCCAATAACTGAAAAACAAATTAGAATGATGTATCAACAAATGGGTAGAAAACCTACTGAAGCACAAATTAAACAAATAATGAATTCATTTAAAAGAAATTCAACTAAATAATTAAATTAAAATGTGTAAATTTATAAAATCCGCATCATCACAAAAAGATTGAATAATAGATTCCAAGAAAGAAATATGTTTTATTGGAAGATCTAATGTAGGTAAGTCAACATTAATAAATACATTAGCTAATAAAAAAATAGCTAAAACATCAAATACACCAGGGAGAACACAACTGGTTAATTTTTTTGATTTTGGACAATATAGATTAGTTGATTTACCTGGATATGGATTTGCAAAAGTTAGTAAAGAACAAAGAAAAAATTTATCAATAATGTTAGAAGAATATTTAAGTAATAGATCTAAT
>CASEQO010000062.1 GCA_949290035.1 uncultured Mycoplasmataceae bacterium | reverse complement strand
GATGACAACTTTTCTACAATAGTAGAATCTGTTAAACTAGGTAGATCAATATATGAAAATATCAGAAGAATTATATTGATGTTGTTAAGTTCTAATATTACAGGGGTATTTACAATAGTATTAGGTATATTTATAATGTTCTTTGCTTTTGCTCCTGAATACGGTGCATGAGGTGCACTAACACTAGCAGAAGTAAAAAGTTGAGGATTAGTAGGTTTAAGTGATGTTCAATTACAAGAATTAGTTGATTCAATAAATGAGAATATAAAATTTGAATCTACAATATCAGCTATATTAATTCTTATAAATAATTTAGTTGTGGAAACCATACCAGGAATAGCATTAGGATTGCAAGATACTACTTATGATCTAATGAATAAGCGTCCTAGAAGTAAATTTGAAAGTGTATTTGCTGGTGGATTAGTTAAAAAAATATTATTACTAGGTGTTTTAATAGGTATATTCTCATTATTATCATTTGTATTAGGAGCTTATGTTGCAATAGCTACAGGAGTTCCTGGATTAAGATTTTTCTATGGATCAATAGCTGCATTTTTAGTTTATTCATTTGGTGGAACAGTTAAATCAATATGATTATCTACATCAAGACAAATATTCTTTGCTAAATGAAATGAAGTTAAATATGTATACCTTTCATGTATTGGATGTATTTTATTAATTATAATAATAGTATTGATTCCGCAAGTTGCTTCATTATTTGGAGAAAGACCAGAAATTGAATATTTCTCTTGAAGCAAAGAATTAAGATTATTAATTATAAATGATGCTAACAATAAAAATATATTAGAAACTAATTTATTTGGTAATCAAGCAAATTCAACAATGGTTAGTGGATATATTTGATTAATAGGATTTAGCATATTCTTTATAGAAATAATCCTTTTAGAATCATATAAATTCTTTAAAAATAAATTTTCTAAACAAAGAAAACAAGAACCTATAACAGAATTTAAAATTATTGAAAAACCATTACCTTGATATCAATCAAATAAAATAATTAATTCATTAATTAGATCATTTAATAGAAAATAATTAAAAATAGATAGAAATCATTTCTATCTATTTTTGTTTTATTATTAATTATTTTGAGTAATATTTCTATATATAGTTTCTTTATTTTTTTGTATTTGTCCATTCAATATTTTTTTAGCTATATCACTTTCAATATATTTTTGAATATATCTTTTTATTGGTCTTGCTCCATACACTGGATCATAAGCATTTGTTAATATATTTTTAACTAAATGATTATCAAAATTAATTATATATTCTTGTTCTTTTAATCTATTAGATAGTTTATTAAGTTGTATTTTAATAATTTTTTCAACATCATCTTTTGATAAGTTATTAAATACAATAGTTTCATCTAATCTATTTAAGAATTCAGGTTTAAAATTATTTTTAATTTCTTGATTAAATTTATCAACATTTCCTTCTAATAAATATTTAGCACCAACATTAGAAGTCATTATTATAATTGTATTTTTAAAATTAATTTTTTTACCTTGTGAATCTGTTAAAATTCCATCATCTAATATTTGTAATAATAAATTAAGAACATCAGGATGTGCTTTTTCTATTTCATCAAATAATACTATTGAATATGGATTTAATCTAACAGCTTCAGATAATTGTCCAGCTTGATCATAACCTACATATCCTGGAGGAGAACCAATTAATTTAGATACACTATGTTTTTCCATAAATTCAGACATGTCTATTCTAATAATATTTTTCTCACTATCAAATAATTGATCTGCTAATGCTTTTGCTATTTCTGTCTTTCCAACTCCGGTTGGACCCACAAATAAATAGCTAGCAATAGGTCTATTAGGATCATTAATTCCAACTGTATTTCTAATTAAACTATCATTAATAGCATTTATAGCACTATTTTGTCCTATTATTCTTTTAGATAAATTATCTTTTAAATTTAAGATTTTATCTTTATAAGATTGTTCTAATTTATTTACAGGAATTTTAGTCATTTTAGAAACAATTTGTAATACTTCTTTTTCATTAACGATATTATTAACTAAACTTTCTGATTCATTATTTTCTAATTTTTCTAATTCTTTTTTCTTAGATGGTAATGTTGAATAAAGGATCCTTGATGCTAATTCAAAATTTCCTTCAGATTGATTTCTATATATTTCATTATTTAATTGTTCAATTTCTTTTCTTAGTAAATTTATTTTTTCTTTATTTGATTTTTCTTGATCTCATTTTGATTGAAGCTCTTTTTGTTTGTTTTTTAATAGTTCAATTTCTTTGCTTATTTCATTAAATCTCAATTTTGATCTTTCATCATTTTCATTTTTTAATGAATATTTTTCAGTTTCTAATTGAATAATTTTTCTATTAACATTATCTAATTCAATTGGATTTGAATTAATTTGAGTATTAATTTTGGCTGCTGCTTCATCAATTATATCAATTGCTTTATCTGGTAAGTATTTATCTGTGATATATCTTTGAGATAAAGTTATTGCTGAAATTAATGCAGAATCTAATATTTTAACTCCATGAAACATTTCTCATTTTTCTTTTAATCCTCTCATAATAGTTAGAGTTTCATCAAAAGATGGTTCACTAACATTTATTTTTTGAAATCTTCTTTCCAATGCTCCATCTTTTTCAATATATTTTCTATATTCAGCATATGTAGTAGCACCAATAAGTTTTATATCACCTCTAGCTAAAAGTGGTTTTAGCATATTTCCTACATCCATTCCATCTGAAGCTGAAGCGCTTTTAGTTCCTACTAATTGATGGATTTCATCTATAAATAAAATAATTTTCCCACAAGAATCTTTTACTTGTTTCATAATATTTTGAAATCTCTTTTCAAATTCTCCTTGAAAAGATGCTCCAGACATTAATGAAGATATAGAAATTTCATATACTTCTACATCTTTTAAATTATTTGGTACATCATTAGATACAATTCTTTTTACTAACCCTTCTACAATTGCTGTTTTTCCTACTCCTGGTTCACCAATTAAGATAGGGTTGTTTTTTTCTCTTCTAGAAAGTATTTCTATTAATCTTCTAATTTCATCTTCTCTACCTATTGTGTTATTTATTTTTCCTTTTAAATATTCTTTGTTTAGATTTCTTCCAAGTTTTTCTAATAACTTGTCATCATTTGCTGGTTGAAAATTAAAATTCATATTTAACTCCTTAATCTTTTATATCTATATCATATCACTAAATGTTAAAAATTAGCACTTAAATGGTTAGAGTGCTAATTTTATAGTTTATTTAGATTGTTATAATTATAAATTTTGTATCATATTTAGCATGACATTTTTGTAGCAAATTTGTAAATAGTTTTGCAAGATATTTAATTTAATTTATATTGTTGTAAAATTAATATATTATGAAAATTAATTATAAAAAATATTCATCTAAATACTTTTTAGATATATCTAAGATTGTAGAAAAATCCAATGATAGAGTTTTATTAAGGTTTTTTTCTTTTACAGATAATTACATTCTTTGTGGTATGAAGCACGTTAAAAAAATTATTTATGAATCAATACCAAAAAAAGATTTAAAAAATATTACTATTCATTCTAGGAAAGATGGAGAATTAATAAATAAAGAAGAACCTATATTATTAATTGAGGGTCATTATAGTGATTTTGGATTTTTGGAAAATGTTATTGATGGAATATTATCTAGAATGTCTTCTATAGCAACAAATGTTTATAATATAAAAAAAATTACTGATAAAGAAATTATTTTCATGGGCGATAGAACAGATCTTTTTGTAAATCAAAAGTATGATGGTTATGCAGCATATATTGGCGGGATAAGAAATTTTGTAACAGAATCTATGATAGAAGATTTAAAACAATTTGATGATTATAATTATGTTGGAACTATACCACATGCATTAATTCAACAACACAATGGAGATATAGTTAAGTCATTGACTAGTTATAAAAAATATTTTCCAAATAATAAACTAGTTGCACTAATAGATTATCATAATGATTGTATTTCTGAAATTAATAAAATAGCTAATTCTGAAATAAAAAACGACATATATGCTATTAGAATAGATACTTCATCAAGTTTGATAGACAAATCATTACAAGATAAGAAAATAAAAGAATATGGTGTAAATGATACACTAGTAAAATTAGTGAGAAAAGAATTAGATAAAAATAATATGAATGATGTAAAAATAATTGTTTCATCAAATATTAATGAGAATAAAATAAAAGAATTTAATTCTAAAAAAACACCTATTGATATATATGGTATAGGTAATTTCTTTTTAAGTAGAAACGTATTATTTACAGGTGACTTAATTAAACTAAATGATAAATATGAAGCAAAGGTTGGAAGAAATAATCCAATTGAAAAATATCTAAATAAAATGATTAAATGATAAAATTTTTATAAATAAAGGACATAATAAATATGGTTTCAATTTTTTATAATAAATTAATGTTAAATGACACTATGGTAATTTCAGTGTCATCAAATGTTCCAGATAGAAATGTAAGAACAGAATTTGGAACATTACTATATAATGGTGATGAATTTGTTGGAATTAATTTTTTTGATGTTTCTAAATATATAGATTTAGAAGAAGGATATCTATTTTTAACAAAGAAAATAGACACTGTGATTCAAGAAAAATTTAATGTAGATTTAAAAAAATATCATTCGCCTAAATTTGTAGTTGGACAAATCATTGAATTAGAACAAATTCCAAATACACATTTAACTAAATGTATTGTTGATATAAATAGAGAAAAACTACAAGTAGTATGTGGTGGAACTAATTTATCTCAAGGAATAAAAGTTGTAGTTGCTATGGCTAAAGTAGTAATGCCATCTGGAAAAGTTTTAATTCCTTCTAAATTAATGGGTATTGAATCTAATGGAATGATTTGTAGTAAAAAAGAAATATTTAAAAATATTCAAAATCCAGATCCAGATGGACATATTATGATATTAGATGATAATTATAATATTGGTGATGAATTTGTAGAACATTATTCTAATTACAAAAAATAAATATCTAATCTAGTAGATATTTATTTTTTTATACATTAAAAAATATTTTTAAGTTTAAATCTTATCTGAAATTATGTAATATAATAAATTAGTTATGAAACAAAAAATAAATGAAAATAGATTAAAAGAATATAAATAT
>CASEQO010000061.1 GCA_949290035.1 uncultured Mycoplasmataceae bacterium | reverse complement strand
TTATGATTTATCATTTATTAAAAATTTATTTGAAGATAAAAATATATCAAATGATATAAAAATAATTTCATTAAATTTATTAAAAATGAATCAAATAAATTTGGATATTAATTTTTATAATAGATTTTTAGATCAATCATTTTCAATTAATTCATTAGAATTCAAAAATATAGAAGAAATTGAATTTTTTACAAATGTAAGGGATACTATTTTAAATAAAATAATTGTTAATGAACCTTCTTTAACAGATTTTTGTTTAGCTAGTTTATATGCATATTACAAAACATATTTTTTTAGTTTTGATGACTTAGAATCAATAGATTATAAAACATTTGCTATAAAACTAGTTGAAGTTATAAAAGACACTTTAGAATGAAAAGAAGAAGATAAAAATGATAAATTAAAACAAAAAATATATATAGCAATAAAAAATCTTTAACTTGTATTAAAGATTTTTTATATTTATATTTAAATTTATTTATAAATTATAGATATTAACACTTGCATTTAATTTAATATAATATTAATGTTATGAAAAAAGTTATTTTTTGTGGAACTCCTCAAATATCAGTTGAGTGTATAAAAGCACTAATAGATAAAAATATTAAGCCAGTTTTAGTAATAACTCAACCTGATAAATTTGTAGGTAGAAAAAAAGAAATTATTTATTCTCCAGTTAAACAATATTGTATTGATAATAATATTGATTTTTTACAACCTCAAAAAATTAATGAGATTAAAGATATTATTAGTGAAATAAAACCAGATTTATTAATAACTTGTGCTTATGGTCAATTTATTCCTGAATCAATTTTATCAATACCTAAATATTATTCAATTAATATACATGCATCATTATTACCTAAATTAAGAGGAGGGGCACCTATTCATTGATCAATAATTAATGGTGATAAGAAAACAGGTATAACTATTATGGAAATGATAAAAGAAATGGATGCAGGTGATATTTTTTATCAAGAGGAAATAGAAATACTAGATGATGATAACCTTGAAACATTGTTTAAAAAAATGGAAAAATTAGCTTATGATGTTGTTTGTAAATATATAAATAATTTTTTCGAACATGGATTAGCAAAAACAAAACAAAATATAAATGAAATAACATTTGGTTTAAATATTAAAAGAGAAGATGAAAAAATAGACTTTAATAAATCATGTCAAGAAGTATATAACAAGATAAGAGGTCTATATCCTATTCCATCAGCTTTTTCTATATATGAAAATAAAATAATTAAGTTTTATAAATCAATAAAAACAAATATTGATTGTTTAAATATTGAAAATGGAACCATTTTAAAACTAGATGATTCTGGATTGCATATTTCATGCAATGATAAAATAATAATAATTAGTGCATTAAAAATCGAAGGAAAAGGTCTTGTAGAAAATAAAAACATTAAAAATTATTCTAGTTTCTTTAAAATTAATACAAAATTTGAATAAATTTACTTAAATAATGAAATTATTTATAACTATTAAAATAAATTATTATAAAATTTATATTGTTAAATTTTAAAAAGGAAATATTATGGGATTATTTAAAAATTTCAAAATTACTGAAGTTAAAGCTTACGAAGTGATTGATTCAAGAGGGTTTCCTACAGTAGCATGTGATGTTACTATAGCAAATAAATTTAAAGGAAATGCTATGGTTCCATCTGGTGCTTCTACAGGAGAAAAAGAAGCTATTGAATTAAGAGATGGTGATAAAACAAGATATAATGGTAAAGGTGTATTAAAAGCTATTGAAAATGTTAATACAATAATTGCACCTGCAATCATTGGTAAAGATGGTAGAAACCAATCTGAAATAGATAATTTAATGATTCAATTAGATGGTACAGAAAACAAAGCAAAATTAGGAGCTAATGCAATTTTATCAGTATCATTAGCTGTTGCTAAAGCTACTGCTCTAGCATTAGGTAAACCATTATACAGATATGTAAAAGAAGACATTGTTAAAGATATGTCAAATGAATATGTAATGCCAGTTCCAATGTTAAATGTTATTAATGGTGGAGCTCACGCAGATAATACAATAGATTTTCAAGAATTTATGTTTATGCCAGTTGGAGCTAATTCATTAAAAGAAGCATGTAGAATTGCTTCAGAATGTTTCCATGCATTACAATCTATTTTAAAATCTAAAAAATTAGATACAAATAAAGGTGATGAAGGTGGTTTTGCACCTGCATTAAAAGATGCTGATCAAGCTTTATCATTAATGATGGAAGCTATTAAAAAAGCTGGCTATAAAGCTGGTGTTAATGCTGACGTCGCTATTGCAATGGATCCAGCTACCTCAGAATTATATGATTCTAAAACAAAAAAATATAGTTTCCAAAAAGCTATTGATGCAAAAATTCTTAAAAAAGATAAAGGTACTTTCTCAACTGAAGAAATGATTAAATATTGAGAAGCACTTGTTAAAAAATATCCAATTATTTCTATTGAAGATGGTTTAGCTGAAACTGATTGAGAA
Organism: uncultured Mycoplasmataceae bacterium; assembly: GCA_949290035.1. Lineage (GTDB taxonomy): Bacteria > Bacillota_I > Bacilli_A > Mycoplasmatales > Mycoplasmoidaceae > CAMREV01. Next base: position 2,457 of record CASEQO010000061.1, on the reverse strand, counting down.
GGTTTTGCTGAATTAACTAAAAGAATTGGTTCAAATGTACAAATAGTAGGTGATGACTTATATTGTACTAATCCTAATTTAACTCAAAAGGGAATCGAATTAAAAGCAACTAATTCAGTTTTAATTAAAGTTAATCAAATCGGAAGTTTAACTGAAACTATTGAAACAGTTATGAAAGCTAAAAATAATGGATGAACTGCAGTTATGTCTCATAGATCTGGAGAAACTGAAGATACTACAATTGCTGATTTAGCTGTAGCTTTATCAACAGGACAAATTAAAACAGGATCTATGTCAAGATCTGAAAGAATAGCAAAATATAATAGATTAATTGCTATTGAAAATGAATTAGGAAATAAAGCTATTTATAAAGGTATAAAAACTTTTTATAACTTAGGAAAATAATTTTAAAAAAGATGTATTTATTTACATCTTTTTTTATTCATATTTAAAATATAAAGAATCTTTTTATCTAAATTTGTATATATTTATGTATAATATAGTTAAATTTATTAAATTTAAAAAAAGAGATTAAGATGATAAGAATAAATAAGAGAAAACTTGTAATATCATTAGTTACTTTAGGAGTAACAGCATCATTAGTAACAACTACATGTTTAACTTTTTTTCCTATTATAAAAGAAAAGGAAAAATATGGAGTTGAAAATTATTATATAAAATCAAATCAAGATGTCATTGATTTTTTTAAAAATAAAAATGATGAAAATTCAATTAGTGGAAATAATATTGAAGGTAAAGTAAATATAAATATTGATTCATATCAACAAAGTAATAAATTGAGTTATTCTACTCCAGAAGTTAAAATAAATTATAAGTTTTATAATGTTGGTTTAGTTAGTTGAAAAAATAACCTAGATTCAATAAAAGAACCAAATGATTTTATAAAATGATTAAATGCAAATATTTTTAATTCTTGAGAATACAATGTCTCATCTTGATGAGCTAAAGCCGGTAAAAGGTTCATGGGTGTGAATGTAGTTATGCCACATTGAGCTCCTGAAGTTAAAACAAATCATAGTTCAAAAACATATAAAAGATGAGAATCTAAAATTGAAAAAAAAGTCGTTAAATTTATAGTAGATGAAATATATAAATATATTTCTATGTTTTATGTATCACCAAATATAAAAGAACAAATGGATAAGTATTTATATCCTATAGCTAAATATTTAGCTTATGATTTTTCATTAAAACCTGTAATTAAGGAACTTGAAGTAAATGATAATTTAAAAATTACATATTTAGATTTTGGAAAAATAAAAGCTAAGATGATTTTTCCAAAAAGTATCATTTTTCAAGCTAATCATATTTTGCCTATAGTTGATTATAGAACTGATACAAAATGTACAGGTCCTAAATGTTCTCATAATATTAGACATTTAGGAGATGTGATTATAACAGCTATAAAAGATTTAGTAGGATGAGCATTTGGTAGTAGCCATTCATATTTATCAGATATTGTTTCTATTAGTATTTCTGCAGTCCTTTTTAAATATCTTGAAAATCTTTCTAATAGTGGTTCAATAAGTCAAGAAGTTTATGAACATCTAAAACTTTTGATTTCTTATGTAACTGGATCAAGATTTTTACAAAGAGCATCAAACTTTATTAATGAAAATCTTTCAGATGTTTTATTCGAATACACTGGGAGAGTTGAAAAACATGGAATACAATTAGGAAAATGTGGTCATTTAGTTTCTGGAATAAAAATAAATAGAAATGAAAATAATATTAAAACTACTACAGATAAACCATTTATTTTATTTGAAATAAAAACAGATTCAATTTTTTCAAGAAAAAATCAATTTGATTTAAATAGTATTCAATGTATTGTTGAAATGGCTAATTATAAAAAATTATATGAATATTTAGAAACAAAAGATATAGATCCTAAGGTTAGAAATATTTTGTATTCAAATATTATAAATACATCTACATCTTCTCAGGATATTTATGATACATATATTAAATATACAAATAATATAACTTATCCAACAGAGTATAAAAATAGATTAAATTACTTTAATGAATTTTTATCATTAGGATGAAAATTACCAAAAGATATTATGCTATGAGATGTACCTTATGAATATATACTTCCATCATATCTTTCAGAAACATTTTCTGAATATAGTAATAATAAAAATGAAATATTTTATAGTAATTTTAATTTTATAAATGAATTAGATACTAATTTGATAACAGGTAAAAATATTTTTGCTAAAAGATTTGAAAGAAGTATTTATACGTACTTAGGATAAAATATGAAAAAAGTTAAAATATTTTCAATAGTATTAATTTCAATAACTTCAGTTTCAGTATTAGGAGTTGGAGTATATTTTATTTATAAAATATTTAGTGGATTAATTAGTAAATTAGAACAAAGTAATGATATTGTAAAAAATGTATTAACAAATGAGATTGTTAAAAATAATT
>CASEQO010000060.1 GCA_949290035.1 uncultured Mycoplasmataceae bacterium | reverse complement strand
TTTATATTCATCTGTTTTCAAATTCAGGAACATACTCTATACAATTAAATTTTATATAATCTATAATTTCTTGTTTGTAGATTTCATTTTCATAATATCTTAATAAATGCTTTTTAAATTCTTCTTTAGTTTCAAGATTAATAAATATTCCTGATGCTATTCCATTATTTATTAAATTGTATGATGCAGCTAATAAATTGAATAATTTTCCACAAAAAAATTGAACAATTTTACATGAAAATAATATGTGAATTATTTTAAAACTAATAATAAAAATACTTAATGTAAAATTTTTAGGTATCACTATTCAAAATAACACTTATATTTAGTAAAACATAATTTAACTATATTAAATTCTATATATATAATTAAAAATATGCAAAATATAAATTTAGATATCATATATAATAAAATCATTGTTGTTAAAGGAGTAATAAATGAACCTATCTACAGGTATTATAGGACTTCCTAATGTTGGAAAATCTACGTTGTTTAATACAATAACAAATTTAAAAGTTGAAGCAGCTAATTATCCGTTTGCAACTATTGAACCTAATATAGGAATAGTTAATGTCCCTGACAAAAGAATTGATGATCTAGCATCAATTATAAAACCAGAAAAAACTATTTATACTACATTTAAATTTGTTGATATAGCAGGATTGGTAAAAGGAGCATCAAAAGGTGAAGGACTAGGGAATAAATTCCTACAAAATATTAGAGAAGTTGATGCATTATGTCATGTAATTAGATGCTTTGAAAATCCAGATATAACACATGTTAGTAATAAAGTAGATCCAATTGATGATTTATTAACAATCAATTTAGAACTAATATATGCAGATCTAGAAGTTGTTAATTCTAGAATACAAAGAATTAAAAATAAAGCTCAATCTGGAGACAAAGAAGCTAAAAAAGAAAGTGAATTGCTAGAAAAAGTTATCAACACTTTAAATAACAACCAATTAGTAAATACACTGGATTTAAATGAAGAAGAAAAAAAGATTTTAAAATCATTTAATTTATTAACAGCTAAACCAATTTTATATGTTGCAAATATAGATGAAAATAATATTTCAAATCCTTTAAATAACAATCATTATAAAACTCTATATGAATACTTAAATGGAAATAATATAATTCCAATATCAGTTAAAATAGAAAATGAAATCTCATTATTAAATGAAGATGAGAAAAAACTATTTTTAGAAGAATTAGGAATGAACGATTCAGGTTTAGATAGATTAATTAGAGCAGCTTATTCTATGTTAGGACTTGAAACATTCTTTACTTATGGAAAAATAGAAGTAAGGGGTTGAGTTTTTAAAAAAGGAATGACTGCTCCAGAAGCTGCTGGAGCTATCCATACTGATTTTACAAATAAATTTATAAAAGCAGAAATTATAAAATATGAAGATATGAAAGAATATAGAGATGAACAAAAAATAAAAGATCTTGGAAAACTAAAAATAGTTGGAAAAGACTACATTGTTAAAGACGGTGATATATGCTTATTTAGAATAAATAAATAGTTTAGGGAGATATAAATATGAATTTAATTAAAAGTAACCATGGTTGATTAGAAGTAATATGTGGGCCAATGTTTTCTGGTAAATCAGAAGAATTATTAAGAAAATTAAATAGATTAGATTATGCAAAAATTGACTACATTGTTTTTACTCCAAGCATTGATACAAGAGTAAACAAAAATATTGCTTCTAGAAATGGATTTAAAAAGAACGCTATTACTATTAGCGATCCATATGAAATATATAATAATATTCTAGAATCAAAAAAAGATTTAAAAGTTATAGCAATTGATGAAGTTCAATTTCTTGATGCTAAAAAATTAATTGACGTAGTGGATACATTAATTAAAAAAGGATATGTAGTTTATACTGCTGGATTAGATAATGACTTTAGAAATTATCCATTTCAAACTACATCTTTATTATTATCTAAAGCTAATAAAGTTTATAAATTAACTTCTATATGTACAATATGTGGCGCAGAAGGTTCTTGCACTCAAAGAATAGTAAATGGTATTCCAGCAAATGCAAATGAAGATTTATTTGAAATAGGTGATTTTGAATCATATACTGCAAGATGTGTAGAACATCATGAATTACCTGGATCAAAAATCTCAAGTCAATCAAAAGAATTTCTTAAAAATATTAGTAAAAAATTAAATAAACAATAAGATGATTCATCTTATTGTTTTTATATTTAGTACATATAAATATTAATAATGTTATTTTGTTAAATTTTAAACAAAATGTCCCTATGATTAACCTAAAAAAATTAATCTTTTAAAGACTATTAATTTGATAATATCATATTT
>CASEQO010000059.1 GCA_949290035.1 uncultured Mycoplasmataceae bacterium | reverse complement strand
ATTTATGTATATTATATTATAATTTTATTTAGTTTATTATTTTAAAAAGAGGAAAAATGGCAAATATTAAATCTAATGAGAAAAGACATACTCAAGATCAAAAGAAAAGAGTTCAAAATCATAGTGAAAAATCTAAATTAAAAACTCTTATTAAAAAAGCTCTTAATACTAAAAAACAAGAAGATCTTAATGAAGCATATTCATGTATTGATAGTGCATTAAGTAAAGGTATTATTAAGAAAAACAAAGCAAATAGATTAAAATCAAGATTAACAATTGCTTTCAATAAAAAATAAAAATTATAAATTTAATTAAAAAATACTTTCTATATTAATGGAAAGTATTTTTTAATATGGTTTTAATGATGTAAATGGGACGCAATATATATTTTCTTCTTTATTATAAAAAATATAATCTGATAGTCCTAAAACAATACATGAAAATTTAGGTTTTTTATTAACAGCATTTTTGAATTTTATTAAACTCTTTTTAGCTTCATCAAATCCATTCATAGATAACTTGATTTCAAATGTTGCATATTCACCATCTTCAAATTCAATAATAGCATCTATTTCGTCTCCAGAAGAATTATCTCTAAAATAATATAATTTAGCATTTAAAGAATCTGCATAAATTCTTAAATCTCTAATTACTAAAGATTCAAATAAAAATCCAAATGTATTCATATCATTTAATATATTCTTATGGTTTAAATTTAAAGCTACACAAGATAATGATGGATCAATTAAATGTTTTTTCTTTGATTTACCAACTTTTTTAGATGATCTATAATTTATATCAAATGGCTCTTCTTCAATCAATATAAATAAATCTCTCAACACATCTAAATATTTTGAGCCATTTTCCGCAGAATTAAGATTTTTATTAATCAATTAAGAAAAATTACAAGTAAAAATTAATAATTTTGTAAGAAATTATGCAAAATAGTATAATATTTTTGTGTAAAAATATGCAAAATAGTAATTTTTTTTATAAAATATGCAAAATAGTAATATAATTATGCTATAAAATATGCAAAATAGTAAATTAACATATTATTTAAAGGAATAAATATGATTTATAATCGTAAATTTGAAAACGAAATAAATAAATGATATAAAGAAAATTCAGATAATTCATTAATTATATACGGCGCAAGACAAGTTGGAAAAACAACCTCTACTTTAAATTGAATTTCTCAAAATAATCTAGAATATATTTACATTAATTTTATGAATCAATTAAATATAATAGATCAAATAATTAAATGTACATCATATGAAGAAATAGTTAGTTTATTATGCTTATTAAATAAAAAAGATAAAAACAAACTTGATATTATTTTTCTAGATGAAATTCAAGTAAATGAAGATCTTATTTATTTAACAAGACTATTTAAAAATAAAAAAATTAAATTAATTTGTTCTGGTAGCTTATTAGGTATTAAATTATCTAAAAAATCAATTAAAACAGATGTTGGCTCAAAACAATATCTACAAGTATATCCATTAGATTTTGAAGAATTTTTAATTTGAACAAACAATGAGCAATATTTAGAAGAAATTAAAAATAAATTTGATAGTTTTCAACAAATACACCCATTAATTCATGAAAAAATACTTGATATATATTATAAATATTTAATTGTTGGCGGGATGCCTGAAGTTGTTAGTGAATATATAAAAAATAATTATGAAATAACAAACTCTATTTATAATAAAAAACAATCAATTTTAAATGATTACATAAATGACAATAATAATTCTTTATATTGTGAAGATAGTTTTAGAATAACAACAATTAAAACAATGAATATGATTTATGATAAAATAGATCAATTCCTTATTCAACCAAATAATAAAAGATTTATTATCGATTCAATAAATAAAAGTTTTAGATATAAAAACATTACTGTTTCATTAGATGTATTGAAAAGTTCTAATATCTTATATATTTGTAATAATGTCGATGCAATTAAATTCCCTTTAAATCACCATATAAAAGAAACTTTTTTTAAATTGTATTATAGTGATATTGGATTATTAACACAAAAATTAAATTTAAATGAATCTATGCTATATGAATGAAAAACTAATAATAAGAATAGTGATATTTGAGGTGGTGTTATAGAAAATTCAGTTATTTGTAATTTGCATCAAGAAAAATATTTTTATTTTTCAACATCTTCAAATAATAACACTAAAGAAATTGATTTATTATTAGAAGATAAAAATAATGGAGAAATAATACCTATGGAAATTAAGTCTAAATTAGGTAATTTTTCTAAAGCTGAATCAATAAAAAAATATATTAAAGAGTATGATCCCTCTAAAATATATTTAATCAGTCCTAATAATTTTAATAAAGTTAATAATAAATATTACATTCCGTTATATGCTGCATTTTTATTAAAATAATTATTTATATATTAGATTTCGTATCATATTTTCTCAAGCAAATCACTAGAATATGTTTGTCCTATTCATTTAATATCATATTTTTTTACAATATCATCAAAAGTCATTTGTATATTTCATTTTCCAAAATTTCCCGAATCAGTAAAATTGAAATAAAGAATTGTTTCTCCAAAAATATTTATATATTTTCTTCTTAAATCATCTGATGTTCCGTAATTATTATATGTTCTTAAATCTTTTGATGTGTCTCTATGTAATTTTCTTCTAATGTTTTGCAAGTTTAATTCATCATTTATTTTTATATAATATTCTGTCACATCATATCTTAAGTATTTAATGAATTTTTTATAATCAACATATTTTGTTAGTATTCCATATTGTATAAAAAGCATTGAATTTATTTCTTTATATGAATCTTTAAAATTAGTAAATATATAAATGTATGATTTTGTTTCGTTAACATCATATTTCATATGTTTTTTATTTAAAATACTTGATAATGCTTCATAAATAATTTTACTATCTGTTTTTTTATCTTTTTCTATTAATATAAAATCAAAACCTCTATTTAAATAATAAATAGGTTTATTTTTATTGTAGTGATCATAAAAATCATTTCAAGCATTTTTTAAACAATTATCTATACACACATAACATCTACTAGTCTTTGACTCTAATTTAATTATATTTTTAGACTTTTTATTACATATATCACAAATATGTTCTTGTTCCAAATTAAATAATTTTGACATTGAATAGAGATCTAGTGAATTGAAATGATTGAAACAATAACTACAAATAGCTTTTTTCTTATTTAATTTTTTAATGTGGATTATTTCTACATTCTCTTTACAAATACTACACTCTCCAGTGTTTATTGCTTCTCTAGAAAATAATAATTTAGAAAAATCATCTAATTCTTTATCATTTTGAAGTTCATTTAAATATTTGTTAACGTCATTATCACATTTATCTTTAAATGTATCTAATAATTTTCTAAAATTTATTTTATCATCTTCATTTTCAAAATTATCATTATGTCCGATAGCTTTATCAAAAATTTTGCTTGCTAATTGATTTATAATTACCATAATTTTATATCCTTTATTTTATATAATTCTAAACTTAATTAAAATAGAATATCAAAAAATTTAATCAATAAAACTTACTAATCTATCATTTTGAAATTCAATAAATGTAGATGCATAGATTGGAATATTGTATATATTAGTATTTTTATCTAAACTAAAATTCTTTGAACTTATAACAATAGAAAATTTAGGTTTATTATCTATAATAATTTTTTTAAGAGATTTTTTTGAAAACTTAGTTCCAAATTTTATTTCTATTGGAATAAAATTTCCTTTATTATCTTCTGTACATAAATCTATTTCATAATTTGTGTTGCTATTATTTCTTGAATAATTTTTATTACCACTATTATTTTCATTTCCTCTAAATGAGTAGTAATATAAGTTATTTCCATTGGTTTTAGATCAAAATTCTGATATTACATAATTTTCAACTAACGAACCTTTTATATTTGCATATAATTCATTTGATTCAGAAAATAATATATATTTATTTAGTTTTAATGAATTAATCAAAAATCCACAATCATTATAATAAATTTTAAATTCTGATTCCTTAAAATTATTCATTAAGAGTGTAGAAACGTTATTTAAATTATTAATTTTATAGATTATTTTAGTTAATTCTAAATTTTTTATAGCTGATTCATAATTTAAATATCTAGCATTGCTATCAAGTTGTGATAATTTAAACTTTTTATTTTGTTTTGATAAAAAAGCGTTTATATTTTCAAAAATTGAAATTGCTTTTAATTTATCTTTATTATTTTGAATATACTTACCTATATCCTCTTTATAATCTTTTAATAAATTTGATTTTAATTCTTCAACTTTGTTTAAATCTTTATTATTAATATAATCATTAACAACAGAAGGCATTCCGCCTATAATCATAAAATCATGAACTAATTCTAATAATATTTTATGTGTAGTATCATTAATTCTTTTCTTATTAATTAATGATTGTTTTATTATATTAATATATTGTTTGTTGCTTGTGGCCATTAAAAATTCTTCAAAATTTAATGGATATAAATTCATTCTTTCAACTTTACCAACAGGTATTGATCAATTATCTTTATTTAGTGAATTTCCTAAATAACTTCCTAGACATATTATTTTAATTTTATAATTTTGTTCAACAAATAATTTTAATGATGTTTTAATATTTGGCATTTCTTGAATTTCATCAAATATTAATAAATATTCATCGTTAATTTTTTTACCAGATACAAAATTAATTATTTCTATAATTTCACTAGGTTTAGTTTTATCTTTTAATAATTCAAAATATCTATCTCTGTCAAAAAAATTAATATAAATATATTTATTTTGAAAATACTGATTAGCAATTTTTTTAACAATATATGTTTTACCTACTTGCCTAGCTCCAAATAGAAATAAAGGTAATGAATTTTCATTATTTATTCATTTTTGTAAGTTTATTTCAATTTTTCTTCACATAATATACCTTTTATTTACTAATTATATTAAAAAATCAAGTATTTTGTTAAAAATTAACATTTTACTACGTAGTATTTTGTTAAAATTTAACATTTTACTTGATTTTTAATGATTTTTATGAAGTTTTTAATATTAAACTTATGCTTTTAAGACTTTTTTATTAAATAAATCTGTTTTTCTATCTATTAAAAATAATATTATGTCAACAATAAAATGCACTAACATTCCTAATCCAAACATTATTGAAATTGAATCAAGTGTTGGTGTTCATATATTTGACTTTCATAAAGCAAAATATATTGGATAAACAGTTAAATTTACTATTAAACTTTGCACAACATATAAAACAACTTTTCCTTCGCTTATAAACATGGAATCGAATATCATGCCATATGCAAAGCACACATAAAACCCTATTAAAATTAAAACTAAATTATTAACTTGCTTAAAAATATCTTTTGCATTCATAACATATTCTATAAAATATGGATTAACTGGTATAAATACTAATCATAAAAATATTATTATGCTCATTAAAATAAAATAATTTAGTAATTGATCTTTACCATTTGTTAAAAATGTTTTTTTAATATAAACGCCTATTACAGAAACAGGTAAAAGTAATCAATTTCATATAAAATTATTTGCTACTCAATAAATACCTTGATTATTTAAATCATTTATTGGCTCTACTACCATGAAATAAAACACTACATTTCTAATAGTTACTTCTAGAGCTGATAATATTCATAATTTTGCATATTTTAAGAAGTATAATTTTACATTATTTACTTTATTAAAAAATTTATAAGTTATTAAGCCATTACAAGGAAAACATAAAAATATAAAATAAGTAATAAAACAACATAAAGAAGAAATTATATAATTAATACCTATTCCTTTTACTCCTATTTTTAATGATACATCTAAATTAGAAACTAAAAATATATCTAATATTATATTAATAACAGTATATAAAATAACTGTTAAAGAAATCACTAAATTAGATCTTTTAAATTCATACATTGTTGTAGCTAAAAAGAAATATGAAAATAAAGAATATATAAAAGTGCCTCAAACCTCGTATTGAATATATTCAATGGACTTTGATATTAAAATATTATCGCTTAATAATGATTCCAGAATGTTTTGTATATTAAAATATATACATAATGTAAATATTAGAAACCCTACGAATATTACTATAGTCATTCTTGTAAAAATTATAGAATTTTCTTCTTTTGACTTATCTTTTTTGATTTTCTCAAAAACATAAAAAAGAGGTATAACTATAGATTCAAGAATGATCTCATTTAAAATATTTAATCACAAGGTGTTTGCTGCTATATTATATGCATTTTCATCAGGTAGATCACCTAATATAAAAATTCTTATGGTTTTATAAATTGTAGGTAATAATTGAAACGCTAATAATATTAGTATTACCTTTCAATTTATTTTTTTAAAATTATTTATTATTTGTATTTTTTTGTTTAACAATTTGATTTACCTCGCTTTCATTTTTATTTAATCACTCTAGTGAATAATCACATCATTCGACGATTTTCTTATCACTCAAATAATTGTTTTTATATTCTAAAATAATATTCATCATTTTTTTATAGAAATCATTAAAAATATTTACATCATCATAGTTTAATATGAAAGTTTTAATTAACTTTAATTTTCTTTTATCACTTATTGTTAGCGATCCAAAATTACTACATGTTCAAACTGCATAATATAAATCAATGTATCTTTCTTTAAAAGTCATTCCGTTTCAATCTATAATACATTTTATTTTATTAAATTTAAAAACCATGTTTAGTGGATTAATATCATTATGGCAAAAATAATAACCTTTATTAATGAATACTTTAGGTAATATTAAATCAACTAACTTATAATATTGAAACAAAATTTTTGATAAATGTTTTATTTGGAAAATACTAAGTGAATCAACTTTTCTAATAGTTTTTCCTCTTATGTACTTATAAAATATATAATTTGAATTAATTTCTATAATTTTTGGAACATATTTAAATTTTAATGAATTTAAATGCTTCAAAATAATAAAAGAAATATCTTTGTTGTCTATTTCTTTTATTACATATTTTTTATATCTCTTTATATTTTTTCCAGATTTTCCAATATCAAAATTATTCATAGTATTAATCAAATTTTACATTATTATTTACTTATTAATGGTTTAATTTTTTTATATATATTGAATAACTCTTTGATTTCATTATATCTATTTTTTAATTGTATCTCATTCATTAAATCAATATCTTTTTTATTATGTGCTCCTAATTTATTATATTTTTTACTAAAATTTATTGTATCATTATTAGATTTTACTCTCTTTATAGATTCTCTAATTCCAGAATTATTTATCTCACCCATCATTTCATTCATTTCTTTTTTTATTTTTTCTAAATTTGATAAATAATTCTCTTTTCTCTTTTTGTCTTCTTCATCTAAAATAGTATCATCTATTTTAGATAATTCTATATCATTAAAGCCGACATTTTTATCAATTTTATAAATATAATTAAAATCAGAATCTAGACATATTTCCTTTATTTTAATTAACGATTTTTTTGATCATTTAAATTCATTGTTTAATATTTTATCATTATTTTTAATAAGTTGAAGTCCATATTTAGCCAATTCACTACTATGCTTTTTTTCAAGAAAAATATTGGTTAAAATAAAAGAATTTTTATCATCTATATTAGAGACAATTTTTAATGGAAGATGTGTTTCTATTATAGTAAATAATTCATTTTTTAAAATTCAAGCTGCAGCTTCAATTATATAATTTCTATGTTGCTTTGCATATTCTAAGTTAGATTCAGTATAAAAATATATATTATTTATACAAAATATTTTTCTTTGAATTAATTTATCTCTCTTTATTCAAATTTTAGATCCATCTTTCGAAATAAATGAAAGTCTATCAGGTTCTAATATTTCATCATATGAACTTGAATTTAAATAAAAGTATTTATTATTAGTTATTTCATTCAATATTTTTCCTTCATATTTTTCCATATCATTTTTTTGCTCTTGTAACAATTTTCTAAAAATTTCTATATCTATATTTATTTTCTCACTATATAATTCTACATAAATATTTTTATCATCCATTTCAACATTATACATATCACTTTCACTATTTTCATTATCTAAATTTATTTTAAAATCAACTATATCTCCTATGTTAAATATTTTTGTTATTACTTCTTTATTAATTTCTTTAATATCAAGACTGTATATCTTATCTTTTATAACAATCTTTTTTAAATCATTAAAATAAATAACATTTTTATATTCATAAATTTTTAAAATTGGAAATAAATTTTCTCTTAAACTTTTTTTAAGAATATCTTCAGATAGTTTGTTTGTTTTTTCAAGTACATTTTTAAAATGAGAATTTAAACTTCCTTTACCAGTGATATCATCTATATATTTATTTTGTTCTATAGTGTTTTTTTCTAATAAAGAAATAGCACAACAAAGATATTCATCATAAGAAGGTTTTTCATATGTATTATAACTTATTGATAAATTATATATTGTTTTATTTAAACTTAATGGAACTCTTGCTAATATTTTCATTATTTTTTACCTCGCCATTTTCATAAATAATAAAAGACTTATAATTATTTTTAATCATATTAATTATTTCTTTAAAATAAGTTCTTTTCTGCCCATTTGGTGTCCCCATCTCAATAGATGACAGAACTCCAGAATTTCCAAAAATAATTAGTTTTTCTTTTGCTCTTGACATAGATACATTTATTCTTCTAAAATCATTTAAAAAACTATTTTTTGTCTTATCTGATACAACAGTATTGCATAATACAATATCAGCTTCTTTTCCTTGAAACGCATCAACTGTATACATTTCAAAACTTTTAAATGATTTTTTTAAATTATTTATTAAATCTTTAAATCCTTTCTGGAAATGATTTATTTGTGCTGCATAAGGAAATATTGCTGCTATTGATAATTCATTTTTATTTTCTATATTTAATAATAAATCATTCAATATTAATCTAGTAGCATCTAATTCTGTTAAATTATATCTAGAAGTTCCATCTGTAGCTTCTTTACCATTTTTTACTTCTATAAAATAAGCATCATTTTTATTATTGAAAATATTTGACTTTAATTGGACTATATCTTTTTCATTGTCATTTCTCTTTCCAATTAGATTATTTTCATAAAATACATTATATAAATTTAAAATTTGTGGTCTTGATCTGTAATTTTCTTTTAGAAGTACTAATCTATTACTATTTTCAGCTTTCTTTAATGTTTTAGAAAAAATTGAATCCTCATATATTTTTTTAAGTTTTAAAAACTCTTCTCTATCAAATGATTCTAAATTTTGTACATCTTCTTCATTAAATTCAAGTAAAGGTGGTAATTGAAAATCATCTCCAACCATTATTATTTTCTTTACATAAGGCATATATCTTAATACCTCAGTAATAGGACATTTAGAAACTTCATCTATAATTAATCAATCATAACCTTGTAAGGTTGTGTATCCTCTCTTACCTGAAATAGCTGAAGTTGTTGTTGTAGCACCTAAAACCATATATTCATTATTTGAATATTCAGAAAATTTAATTTTTGTTGATCCATCAAAATTTTCAACAAACTCTTTTATTTTATTAGATAACTTTTTATTTGTTGCTCTACTAGTGTGCTCATTAAATTTAGAAGCTCATATTGTGTATAATGTTTTATCTAAATCATTACCAGAAAATTTATTTTGCCTATTAGTAATTCTATTTGGGATAATAGCATCATAATTTGAAATTAATTTATCTAGCACATTGTCAATAGCTACATGAGTTTGAGATGACACAATAACTTTTTCTTTTAATTCTTTGGTAATGTATTGAATAATACAATTAATTACATGTGTTTTACCTGTTCCGGGGGGACCTTTAATCAAACTAATTGGTGAACCGTCTGTTGCCATTAAAAATGCATTTTTTTGAGATTCATTTAAATTCTACATATATTTTTCTTTAATTTTATCTTTAATCCAACCATTATTAGGCATTTTAGAATCACCAATAAGATATTCTATTAATTCAAATGCCGTTGAAGAAACTCCTTGATTAATTAATTTTAATGAGTCATCAATTGATTTGATTTTTATTTTTTGTCCCATATCATATATATTTAAGTATTTATATTTTATATTTTCTTCATATTCTTTTAATTCACATGAAATAAAAATTGAATTATTTTTTTCATAAATATTAATTATATCAATTTGTTTTAACTGATCAGAGTTTTGTTCTTTTACTTTTTCTATATCACTTAAATAAAAATTATTACGATCAATTTTCATTAATATTTTTGATTTTTTATTGAATTCAATTTCAATATCAAAAATAAATTTTACTTTTAACTTTTCTTCATTACTTAAAAGACTATATTCTGAACTACTTAGTTTATATCCAATTAACATTTTGTTGTTATCATATATTTCATCAGTAAAATTATGATTTAATTTATTTTCAATAGATAAATAATTATATCCACTTGAAATATTTTTTATAATAAATGAATAATCATTATTTAGTTAAGAATAAAGTTGTTTATAATATTTAAATATGTTCATAAAATCGTTAAATTGAGAAATATTATATTCAAAGTTATCCATTTCTTTTAATCTTTTTAAGATATCTCACATATCTTCATTCTTAGTAATATTTAAATAATTTGAAAAATCAATTTCAATTTCAGGTGCTCTGATATTTTTATATAATTGCTTGTCATTATCCCATAATTTTTTTAGAAAAAATTCTCCTCCAAATGGATTTGTATATGAACACCCTAAATTTCCACGTAATTCAACACATTTACCATTTTCTTTTTCAAAATAAAGTGAGACATTTTTAATAGTTCTTATATTTCTTTGATCTTTTTTATCATATTCTAAATCTAATTTATTTGTATTTATTTTAATCCTTTTTCTTCCTAAAGAAATAATTTCATTAATAACATTAATTTTATTTTGATATTCGTTTCCATTTTCAGAAAATTTTAAATTCATTAAAATATTTTTATCTTTATCTATGTTTCCAAATCCCTTAATTTTTTCTAGAAAATTCATTTCAACCTCATTATTTATTAAATTTTTTCATTTGTTTATTGTAATATTCGTCTATAAAATATAGCATTTCTTTTTCATTAAAATCTTCATTATATTTATTTTTATATTCTTTATAAAATTTCAAATCAAATCATATATAACTTATCAAGTTATTATTATTTTCCGTTGAATATAGATTAATCATCTTTTTTAAATTTGATAATTTAGGATTTATTATTAACACATTATTATTTAAATTATTATGTACGTAATTTCTATAAAAATTATTTAAATGGTTTTCTAATTCATCTTTATTTTTATAACTATTTTTTATTGAAAATTGATCTATTATATTTTTTTTAGTATTATATTTTTTATATTCTATTTCTAATAAATATTCAATTATTTCACCTTTATCATTTCTATTAGATTTTATAGAATCACTATAAATAATATATCCATAATCATCATTTATCAATGGTTCAAAAATTTTATTAAATGATAATATTTTTAAATTCTTATTTTTTGGACGTAATTGCTTTTTAATAATATTTTTAATTATAATTTCATTATTTCTAGCAGAATAATTCATAAATTTAAATGCTTTTTTAAATGCTTTTACATCATAAAGAGCATCATGCTCATTTTCATTTGTTATGTTTGCAACTTTTAATATAGTTTGTAATCCAATTTTTGGTTCAACGCCACAAATATGATTTACATTTGATTGAAAATTTATTAATTTTATTTCCTTTTGTAGTTTATATCTTTTATTAACATTATCTAAAAAAATTTTATCCATATCCCATACGTAAAAACCTTGTTAGATCCAACAAAATTATAAAATTTTATATATAATTCTTCCTCTGTCAAATTAGAGTTTTCAAAGAAATCATCATCCCTGCCTAATATTTTTTTAACATGATTATTTAAAGGTATTTTAGGTTTACAGTATTCATTAAAAATTTCTACTTTTCCATTATTACTTTTTATTGCTGCAATTTGTAATAAATAATAATTATTGTTATTATCATAATTAGCTTCTATATCTACAAAAATTTTCACTAATATTCCTTATAGTTAATTTCTTTATTTTTATAATTTTTACTCATCTTTAGTCTAGATATCATTGTTTTCAATGCATTATCTTGAAATACCGAAATATTATGATCATACATTCTTGTATAAATTTCCAAATTTCCATTAACTATTAAATATGAGTCATCCATATAATAT
>CASEQO010000058.1 GCA_949290035.1 uncultured Mycoplasmataceae bacterium | reverse complement strand
TGTTTCAAATAGAATAAATTTTGATACTAATAAAGATAATTTAATTTTTAGTGATTATTATTTTTCTGAAACTAAATCGAAAATTGATCCAATATTAAAAATAACAAATAATAAATTGACACTAAAAAATAATAATTTATACAAACCAACATCTATTCATTTACCAGAAAATATAGCAAATAAAAACATTTTAACTGGAATAAAAGCAATTGTTGATATATATAATTATGGTTATGAAAGATTAAAATTAAATAGTTCTTCTGGTAATCTTTCAATACTTGAACAAAAGCAAATTAATAATAAAAATATAAACGATATCGTTATTTTATATGATAGCATTGAAAATAATAATCAAGCATCATTTAAATTTAAAAATCTTTGTTATGCTGAAGTTATTGAAAGTGCTTCAAATTTAAATTTATCATTGTCAAATTCTGATAACAAAAATCTATTTGCTACAAATTTAAAAGAATTAAGCGATGTTAAAGCTAGATTATCTGTATTTAAAAATCCTGCAAAAATGTATCTTGTTTATGTTGGTCCAAATTTAATCAATATTCCTTCATCGAGTAATATTGATACCTCAGGTAATCCAGGCTTTATAGATAGTCCAGAACTTGTTTTACAAAATGCAATGAGATCATATAAACTTTTACCAAACACAGATTATGTAATGTATAATATAGAAAATGATTCATATGTCGCTTTAAGAAATAATGTCTTTAATTTATATTCGATATTATTAAACAACAATAAATATTATTTTTATAATTCAAACTATGCATTACAAGAATTAACAAATTATATAAAAATGAATTCATATAAGCGATAAGGAGAAAAAAATGAAAAAACTAAAAAAATTTTTTATTACCAGTTTATCAATTCTTTCAATTAGCGCAACAACTGTTCCTTTAGTTGCATTAGTTTCATCTTGTAGTGACACAAGTGATGAATATATAGATCCAAATGTTTTTGTTCTTGATCCCAAGCTAGAAGAGGCGCAATATGAAAGATATATAATAGAACACAATGGAAGCAAATGCTTGATGCTACCAGAAGCAAATGCTTATCTAATTAATCTAGATACAACTTATGATACTATACCAGAAATCAATTATATTGTTTTTCCTAAATCTAACTTTCATTTATATGGTCGCATTAAAATTAATGGATTAGAGAGTTTTAGAGGGTTTTTATGAAATGGGAATAATTTTAGCAGTGAACCACCTAAATCTTTACCAAAATGAGATAAAAATTATAAGTGAGATTACGAACATTCTGGTATTGATTATGTTATTCCAATATATTATTTAGATTTAATAATTAAAGATTGTACACTAATTCCTAATGATTTTAAATTCCCGACTATTCCTATACAATTTAGGCTTTCTATAATAAACTCTAATTTTAAAAATGTTGATTTAAGCAATCAAAAAAAATTATGGTTACAAGATTGTTGAGGCTATCTTGGGAATCTTTTACTGCCTCGCAATTTACCTGCTAATCTTGATAGTGAAAATTATTTAGTACTAGGGCTTAACACTGATAGAGATTCACTTCCAACTATAAGTATTCAAAATGCTATTTTTTACTCTGGTGCAAATGATAGTAACAATATAGTAGTCCCAAAAGAAATTGAAGAATTTACTTGACGTTTTGCTGGTGATGGAAAAACAAAATTTGGAGAAATTTCATTTGAAGAAGGATCAAAATTTTATATTCATAAAAACGATGATCCTTATAATCATAACTTTCAAGCACTTCCAATTACTCACATTATTGAAGTTTTTCTTGGTTATCAGGAATTTCCTGATCCATATTTAATTAAACCTTCTAGTGTTATGCATTTAAATTTTTCTAATTGTAAATATATTCCCAGAGAATATATAAATGAAATTAAACAAAGATATGATGAGTTTAAAGGTTATATTGATAAAGTCACTCTACCAGATGGAAGTGTTTTATATCCAAATAATCCAAAACTTAGTATTATTAAATAATTTAAGGTTCTATAAATATATTTTCTTTGATTTTTTTTAAAAAACTATCCCTAATTTAGTTAAATTAGTTATAAAAATAACATGTAACAAAATAGTTGCTACAAACTAGGTTCATGTGTAACATTAAACAAAAACATATTTATATATTATAAATCTATATGTATAATTAATAAGATCCAATGGAAATAATTTCTTAAGAAAATAGATATGTTAAATAATAGTTTATGATTTTCAATATATAATAATAAATAAATTTAAAAAGCTTATTTTTTAGTATAATTTTTGTATGAAAAAGCTTATTACAAAAGTCATTAATAGTAATGATGTTGATGGTTATAATGGATGCTTAACCAAAATTCTTTCATTATCAATAGAAAATATTTTTGGTTTTAATAAAAATATAAATCAATTTTTAATTCCAATAGATATAAATCATAATGAGATAACGATTTCAACAAAATATGCTTCAGATTTAAATAAAACCAATGTCTTGAATGGGGTGGCAAATTCTTTGTGTGAAGTAAAATATAAAAAAAGTTACCTTCAAAACATAATAAACAATAGTATTCATTTTTTTGATATAAATAATAATCAAATAGCAAAATTTAACTTTGAATATGATAATTTT
>CASEQO010000057.1 GCA_949290035.1 uncultured Mycoplasmataceae bacterium | reverse complement strand
TTCATACTTTTAACACCAATTGATGATTTATTTTGAACAGGTACATCATCTATTGAATATTTTATAGCCATTCCATTTCTAGATATAGATATAATTTGTGAATCTTCATCTAAGACAAAATTACAATCAACAACTTCATCATTATCTTTTAACTTAAAATATGATTGTACTTTTACATTATGATGAACAGGTAAACCAAATGTATACATTTGTTTTATATTTCCATTTTTAGTTGCTATTAATAATTTATAATGTTTAAGTTTTTCATTATTTCCACTAAAGCAAAATACTATTTTTTCTTCTATATCTAATGTTACAAATTCATTTAAATGAACTCCTAATTGCATTCTTGCCATAGATGTTTTAATTTTATGAACTGGTATTGAAATACATCTAGCTTTTGAAGTCAAAATAAATAAGTGATCTAATGTACTTAATACTGAACTGAAAAATATTGGCAAGTCATCTTCTTTATATTTAAGGTTTAAGATATCACTATTTTTAGTTACAAAATCAGTTATATATTTTAGATAACCATTTTTAGTTACTATCATAGTATATCTTGCAACCTCAATGACATCTTCTTGGCTAAATTCTAACACTTCTACTTCATCTTGAATTTCTGATTTTCTATTTGTACCAAATTGATTTATGAAGTTATTTAGTATTTGTTTAATTTTATCTTTCCTATGATTTTCATTTTCAATAATTAATTTAGTTTCAATCATTTTAATCATTAATTCTTTATGTTCTTCTTCAAGAGAAACAATATCGTAATTAGTTAAATTATAAAGTCTTAAAGAAACAATAGCGTTTGCTTGTCTTTGCGTAATACTTAATAGTTTAATAATTTTTTCTATAGCATCTTCTTTACTTTGAGAACTTCTAATAGTAGATATTACTAAATCAATTTTTGATAACGCTTTTAATAAACCTTCTATAATTTCTTTTCTATCTTCATATCTTTTTAAATCATATGATGCAGATTTAATTAATATTTCATTAGCTCATTCAACATATGAATTAGCGATATCATAAATTGATGCTTGAATAGGTTTTTTATCTTTAATTACAACTATATTAGCATTGTAATATATTTGTAATTGAGTATTTTTAAATAAGTATGCTTTTATAGCATTTATATTTTTTGTTGAATCTAATTCAACACAAATTGAAATACCATTTTTATCTGATTCATCTCTAACATCTAAAATACCAGGTATTTTGTTTGATATTCTAATTTCATCAATTGATTTTAATAATGATGACTTATTAACTTCATATGGGATTTCATAAAATTTTAGTAGTACTTTTTTATCATTTAATTTAGTTTCTTCATATTTAGATTTAACTACTAATCTCCCCTTTCCAATTTCAAACATTAATTTGATTTGTTCTTTACCTTGAATGATTGCTCCAGTGGGAAAATCTGGACCAGGTAAATAATTCATAATTTTATCAATACTCATTTTAGGATTAGAAATATAGTTTGATAAAAATTCACAAACTTCTTTTAAATTGAAAGTAGGAATATTTGTAGCATACCCCGCAGCAATTCCTGAAGATCCATTTACTAAAATATTTGGTAACAATGTTGGCAATACTGATGGCTCATTTTCTGAATCATCAAAGTTAGGTATAAATTTGATAGTGTCTTTTTCAAGATTATCCATCATTGTTAAAGCATATTCAGATAATCTTGCTTCAGTATATCTCATAGCTGCAGCGCTATCTCCATCAATAGAGCCATTATTACCGTGCATATCTACTAAGCATTGATTATTTTTTCAATATTGTGACATTCTAACCATTGCTTCATATATTGAACTATCTCCATGAGGATGATATTTACCAATAACTTCCCCAACAGTTCTTGCAGATTTTTTAAAAGATTTAGAAGGAAATAACCCTAAATTAAGCATTGCATATAATATTCTTCTTTGAACTGGTTTTAAACCATCTCTAATATCTGGAAGTGCTCTATCTTGAATAATATATTTAGCATATCTTCCAAAACTATTAGACATAATATCTTCAAGAGAAATATCTATGATATTTTCATTCATTTCAAATAAATTTTTCATATTACTCCTCTAATTCAAAATTAATATTATCATCAATTCATTCTTTTCTTATTTTAGTATCATCACCCATTAATGTTGATACTCTTTTTTCTGTTAAAGAAATGTCTTGAATATTAACTTTAATAAGTTTTCTAGTGTTTGGATCCATTGTTGATTCTCATAATTGATCTGAACTCATTTCTCCTAAACCTTTATATCTTTGAATATCATAAGTTACAAATTCTTTTTTGTATTCATCTAACTCAATTTCATCCCAAGCATATCTTGATTCTTTGTTGCCTTTTTTAGATATTTTATATAGAGGTGGTTGAGCTATATAAACTCTTCCATTTTCTATAGCTTGTTTCATAAACCTATAAAAAAATGTTAATAGTAAAACTTGAATATGAGAACCATCAGTATCTGCATCAGTCATTATAATAATTTTTCCATATTTAAGTTTTTCTATATTAAAATCACTTCCAATACTTGCTCCTAAACATGAAACAAGAATAGAAATTTCATCGTTTGCTAAAATTTCTTTAATAGAAGCTTTTTCAACATTTAATACTTTACCTTTTAAAGGTAATATAGCTTGATATTTTCTATCTCTTCCAAGTTTTGCAGATCCTCCAGCAGAATCACCTTCAACTAAAAATATTTCAGTGAATTTATTATCTTTTAATTGACATGGAGTTAATTTACCAGATAAGATTCTTTCTTGTTTAGTTCCTTTTATTTTTCTAATTTCTTCTCTAACATTTTTAGAAGCAATTCTAGCATCTCTAGATTTTTTAATTTTTTCTAAAATCTCCATAGCTTGTTTTTTATTTTCATCTAATCAAAATAATAATTTTGATTTAACTACTTTTTTAGTAACAGTCATTGCTTCTTGAGTGAATAATTTATTTTTAGTTTGTCCTTCATAAGATATTAATCTTTCAGGAATTTTAACAGAAATTATTGCTACAAGACCTTCTCTAATATCACTACCTTCAAAATTAGCATCTTTTTCTTTTAAAACTTTTACTTTTCTTGCATATTCATTGATAGTTTCTGTTAATCCTAATTTAAAACCTAGTTCATGAGATCCACCTTCAATAGTTTTAACAGAGTTTGCAAATGATAATATTGTTTCATGTGAATCATTTATATATTGCAAAGCAATATCTACATCAATATCATCAAGAAGTGCTTTAAATGAAATAACTGGTGATATTGAAGACTTACCTTCATTTATAAAATCAACAAACTCAATTAAACCTTTTGATGAATGAAATACATCTTTTGTATTATCTTTTTCATCAAATAATTCAACTGTTAAATTAGGAAATAAAAAAGTTGATTCTTGAACTCTTTCTTTAATAATAGATTTTTTAAATTCAATTGTTAAAAAAATTGATTTATCAGGATAAAAAGTTACTTTTGTACCTGTTTTTTTAGTAGCTTCTTTTCTAGTTAGTGGTTGAACTATATGACCTCCGTTTTCATATTTAGATTGGTACATATATCCTTCTCTACATACTTCTACAACCAATCACGATGATAATGCATTTACAACTGATGATCCAACACCATGTAATCCTCCAGATACACCATATGCATTATCGTCAAATTTACCACCAGCATGAAGACTTGTAAAAACCGTGTCTACAGTTGATTTTTTTGTAGTTGAATTTATTCCAACTGGAATACCTCTACCATTATCTTCAATAGTTATTGAACCATCTTTGTTTAATGATATTTTTATATTATTTGCATACCCTGCTAATACTTCATCAACAGCATTATCAAATAATTCTCAAACTAAATGATGTAAACCTCTAGTGTCTACAGATCCAATATACATTCCAGGTCTTTTTCTAACTGGTTCTAATCCTTTTAAAACTTTTATATCACTATCTTTATAACTCATTAATAAATCCTATATCAATATATAATTATAAATTTAATAGATACAAAATAATTAATTTTGTTTAAAATTTAACAGATGCAAAATAATTAATTTTGTTATTTTTTAATTAATATTTTTTAAATAAATCAATAAGAAATCAATAAAAAATTATAGAAATATGCAATTAAAACACATCTCTATAATTAATTAAATTATTTAGACATTACATCTTTTACTAATTTAGAAAATTCTTCAGGATTATGAATAGCTAATTCAGATAACATTTTTCTATTTATAGCAATACCTTTTTTATGTAATTGATCTATAAATTGAGAATAAGTATAGCCTTCTTTTCTAACTGCAGCATTAATTCTTTGTATTCAAAGACGTCTAAAATCTCTTTTCTTATTTTTTCTATCTCTATATGCGTATTGACTAGATTTAATTACAGTTTGTTTAGCATTTCTATAAGACTTATGGTTAATACCATGAGTCCCTTCTGCTTTTTTTAATCATCTTTTTCTTCTTTGTCTTGTTGTTGGTCCTGTTTTAACTCTCATAATTATCCCCTTATATTAATTGATCATATCTTGATTTATCTGATTTTTTAACTAAAGTATCTTTTTTAGAGTGTCTTTTTTGTTTAGTTGTTTTGTTATGCGCTAAATGAGATCTCTTAGCATGTTTTCTTTTTAATTCACCACTTTTAGTTTTAGAAACTCTTTTAGCAACAGCTTTTTTAGTTTTTTGTTTGTTTTTCATAAATAATCTCTTTCTCCTTAATATATATTAATTATTTACTTGGAACTATTAATGCATCATATCTTACAGGCGTAGATGCTTTTAATTCTTTAGCAACTTTACCTACATCTCCAATCGCATTAATAAATTTTTCATATATCTCAGTAATCATTTCTGTTTTAGTTCTCACTCTACCATAAACTAAAACTGCAAACTTAATTTGATAACCTTGTGATAATCATTTTTTAGCATTATTCACTCTAACCATTAAATCATGATCACCTATCATAGGTTTAACTTTAATTTCTTTGTTTTTTACTACTACTTGATTCTTTTTAGAATCTTTTGCTTTCTTTTTCATTTCATAAATGAATTTACCATAATCAAGAATTTTTCCTATATTAACATCATTATTGCTTGACACTAATACAAGATCTAAATTTTTAGAGTTAGCTAGTTCTTGCGCAGCACTTGTTTCCATTTCACCAAGTTTTTCACCTGTTTCATCTATAACAAGCATTTTTTTAACTCTAATTTCATTATTTACTAAAAATCCTTCTTTTTTCATTTCTTTCCTTAAAAATAATTTGTATAAAGAAAAAACATTTCTTTTTATGTGAGATCACATTAAAAAAGAAATGTATTTATAAACATTAATGTAGTTTTAATAAAATTAAAATATTATATATTTACATTTAGTATTATTTATAACCATATTCTTCATTTAAGAGAATTAGGTGAGTTTACACTTCTTCTTTATACAAATATAATATTATCATATTATTTTGAATTTAACAATATTTATTTATTGTATTTCAATAAATAAATATTTGTATTTTTCCATATAAAATTGGCTATTTTAATAATTTTTTAAGAAAAAAGATTTTCTTTTTTGTTTTTTCAAATGATAAACCACTATTTATGAATTTAATTGGTAGTTCTTTTAATTTCATATTTACTAAAAGTGATTTTTCGTATGTAAAAGTTTCGTAACTATATTTTCCGTGGTATTTTCCAAAACCACTTGATTTAACACCACCGAATGGTAAGTTTGGATTAGTTATTTGGCTTAATGGATCATTTATAGAATAACTCCCAGAATTTAAGTTATTTACTAATATTTTAATATTATTATTATTCGTAAATAAATATGCAGCTAATGGTGAGTTATCAATATAATTAGCAATATTAATTTTTTCAATTAAATTATTTTCTGATTCAATTACAAAAATTATCGGTCCAAACAATTCTCCATATTTTTTAACATTTTCTTTTGTGGATTTAATTATTGTTGGTTCAATTATTAATGAACTTTCATCAAAATTTCCACCATACAAAATATTATTTTTATTTTCGTTAATAATACTTACTAATCTATCAAATGATTTTTTATTAATGATGTTTGGAATATTTTTATTTTTTATAGCGTTAGGATACTGTATTTTTATTTCACTAATTAATTGATTTACAAAGCTAGAATCATTTTTATTATAAATAATGTGATTTATACTAACACATGTTTGACCTGCATTTAAAAATTTAGCTCATACCAATCTTTGAATTCAAGATGGTGATTTAATTGTATTATCTATAATACATGGACACATTCCACCTAATTCTGTAATACATTCTATGTTTCTTTTATTACAATTAATTTCAATTTCTTTTCCTACAGATGTGCTTCCTGTAAAAAATAATAGGTCAGGTTCATAATTGTAGATATCATTATAATCAATTAAATCTTTTTGGTCAATATAACTAACAAGTTCTTTATCAAAAGCTTCATCAATTATTTTATAAATTACTTTATTAGTATTAACAGTATATTCAGATGGTTTAACAAGAACTTGATTAGATCCAGATAACGCTCCTACTAGTGGTACAAATAGTAAACCTATTGGATAATTAAATGGAGATATTATAAGTACTTTACCTTTTCTTTTTCTAACTAAATAAGAGTCTGCAAAAAAAGTTGAGTAAGATTTTTTTACTTTTATAGTTTTTGATAATTTTTTTATATTTTTAATATGATAATCAATTTCATTAAGAACTTCACAATACTCACTTAAAAATGATTCTTTATTTGATTTATTAAGATCTTTTTTTAATCCATCATATATTTCGTTTTCGTATTTTATAAATACATCTTTAAAATTTTTTAAAATTGATATTCTTTGTTCAACTGAAAGTTCTTTATTGTATTTTGTAGATTCTTCTTGTAGTAATTTTATTTGTCTTATATCCATAAACTATTTACCTTTATATTTCTAAATAATTAATATGATTCTATTTCAACATCAGATATTGGAAAAGAACAGCATGAATGGTATATATTAGTATTCTTATCTGCTATTCTTCTTTTATCTGCAGATTTTGGAACAAATAACTTTCCAGATATTAATCTTATTCTACATCATCCGCAACTACCACTTAAGCATAATGATTGAGTATGAAGCTTAGCTTTTTGTAATGAAACTAATATTGAATCACTACTTGATCCATCTATAGTAACAACTTGATCAAAAATTCTAACTTTTATTTTATATGAAGACTTTTTATTTTCGTTATTGTATTCACTTAATTTAGATAAATCAAATTGTTCTATTCCTTCATATCTTATGTATTTCTTTTCAATATTTAATTGGTTAGTAATATTAAGCATTGCATTGATCATTGCTTTAGAACCACAAATAAAAATAGATGAGTTATTGTAAAATTCTTTTAACATCTCATAATCAATTAATTTATTTATAAAACCTTCATTTTTTTCGTTTGTTGTAATAAATTTAATATCTATATTGCTACTTTTATTAAGTTCTAAAAGTTCATCATAAAATACTATATCTTTTTTGTAAAAAACTGAATATAAAAGAGTTAATTTTACATCTAAATTATTTTGAACAATATCCTTCATTATTGAAATAAAAGGAGTAACACCTATTCCACCTGCGATTGCAAGTATATGCTTAGAATCTCTTAGATCATCATAATAAAAATGACCATTTGGACCACTAACTTCTATGATATCACCTTCTTTTAAAGAGTTATGCATATATTTTGAAACATATCCATCATCTTTTAATTTTACAGATATTAAATATGTGTTGTTATCAATAACATCATTTGGAGAAGATACTAATGAATAAGGTCTAGAAATTTTTACATTATCAATGTCCAAAATAACACTAATATATTGACCTGATCTAAAAAAAGCGAGTTTTCTATCAACACCTTTTAACAAAAATGATTTTATACCATTTTTATGATCAATTATTTTTTTTATTAAAACTCTTTGTGTAATTGGATGAATTTCATCTGCAAATTTATTAACATTAAAATCAGTTTTTATAACATCATTTTTATTATTTAAAAAATTATTATAAGATTTTTTAGGAATATTTTTAGCTTTTAAAAAATCAAATACTAATATTGGATTTTTATGAAAAACATATTTATTTTTTGACTTCTTCATTTTCTTTTCTTCTTTCTTGCATTATATCACCTATTGTTTTATTACCTATAATTGATCCTGTTATGTATGTAATTGAATAACCGTGAGCAGCTATACTATTACCTCCGCAAAATCTAAGACCATTAATAGTGAAAAAATTATCTATATTTCTTCCTCTAACATATGAAGAATCATTAACAGGACATTTATAACCATATATTGCCCCATTTATACTTCCAGTATATCTTGAAAATGTTAAAGGTGTTGCAACTTCAATTTCTTCAATATAAGGTGATATTTTTACATTCATTTTTTCTTCAAAATCGTTAATTATTTTTTTAGCTATTTCATTTTTTAATTTAAAATAGTCTTTAACTTGAATATCATTAAATTGATTATCATATAATGTAGTAAATGATAAGATTGAAGTGCCTTTTTCAGAACATTCTGGATTAGCTACATTTAAAGCCACTACAATATAATCACAATTTTGTTTAACAGATTTCATTTTCTTAGCTAGTTTATCATGATCGAACTCACTATAAATGAAATATGAATAATCTTTTAAATTAAGTTCTTCTACTGATTTGTTCAAACCTAAATATACACAAAATCCTTGAGAACCTAAAAT
>CASEQO010000056.1 GCA_949290035.1 uncultured Mycoplasmataceae bacterium | reverse complement strand
ATTCATTAAATCTAAAAAAATATCTTTTATAAATGATTCATTTCTAGCATTTTCATATGATAATATATATTCAAAAGCAAGATGACTAGATTCAAGAGGGGAGAAGTTATTTATATCTCTATTAATTTTTTTATATGAATAAATTAATCCTTCCCTAATAGAAATTTCTAAATCAACTATTTTATTTTTTAATCAAACTGTAAAATCATCATTAAAATAAAAAAAAGAATCTCTATTAAACGAGTCAAAACTAATTAATCTTTGATTTTTTGATCTAGAAATAAATATTGATTCTTTTTCTGAAATTAATGGAACATCTATTTTAAATAAATTGTATTTTTTAATTAATTCATTTTCTAAATTAATTTTAAAATTATTTATTAATTTAAGTTTGTCTTTTAATTTTACATCTTGTTGATATCTATTAATTTCATTTTTTACCATTATACTTTATCTTTCATGTGTGGGAATAATAATACATCTCTAATAGATTGTTTTTCAGTAAATAACATTACTAATCTATCTATACCTATACCAATACCACCAGTAGGAGGCAATCCATATTCAAGAGCATTTATAAAATCATGATCCATTTCATTAGCTTCTTCATTACCTAATTCTTTTTCTTTTAATTGAGCTTCAAATCTTTCATATTGATCAATTGGATCATTAAGTTCTGCAAAAGCATTTGAAATTTCTTTTTTATTTATAAATAATTCAAATCTTTTAGAAAATCTTGGATTTGAGTAATCTTTTTTAGATAATGGAGATATTTCTACTGGATGTCCTCAAACAAATGTTGGTTGTATACAATGTGCTTCACAAAATTCTTCAAAAAATAAATTTATTATATGTCCCACAGTCATTTGGTGTTTTTCAACATGAACATTATGTTTTTTAGCTACTTCTAATGCTTCATTTAATTTAGTTATTTTGTGGAAATCAACTCCTGTAACTTCTTTTATGAAATCAACCATATGTATTTTTTTAAATGATTTAGCAATATCAATTACTACATCATTACCTTTATCATCTTTTAAAGTTACAGTTTTAACATTTAATTTTTTAGCTACTTCATGAATAATGTTTTCTACTAAAACCATAGTATCATCCATTGAAGAATATGCAGTATATATTTCAATAGATGTAAACTCTGGATTATGTGTTGAGTCCATACCTTCGTTTCTAAAAATTCTACCTATTTCATAGACTTTTTCAAATCCACCTACTACTAATTTTTTAAGCGGTAATTCTGTTGCTATTCTTAAATAGTAATCTCTATCTAATGCATTGTGATGAGTAATAAATGGTCTTGCTGCAGCACCTCCAAGAATTGGATTTAACACAGGAGTTTCTACTTCAAAATATCCATTGTCATCTAAATAGTTTCTAACTATTTTAATTATTTGACTTCTTTTTACAAATGTTTGCATAGATTCATCATTTGTAATTAAATCTACATATCTATTTCTTGCTCTTAATTCTTCATCTTGTAAACCATGTCATTTTTCAGGTAATGGTTTAAGAGCTTTAGATATAATTTCTAAATTAGCTACATTAATAGTAACTTCATTTTTATGAGTTCTAAAAGCATTACCGTCTATTTTTACAATATCTCCAATATCAAGATATTTTTTAATAAATTCTCATTGTTGTTCTAAATTAGATTTATTTACATAAAATTGAAGTTTTCCAAAGAAATCTTTAATTACACCAAATGTTTGTCTTAATGCAATAACTCTTCCAGAAATAGTTCATTGTTTAGAATCATGTTCTCCTGGTTGAAGATGATCAAATTTTTCTAAAAACTCTTTAGTATTAATTGTATTAACTACACTTTCTACTTCATAAGGGTTTTTACCCATTTCTTGTAATTCTTTCAATTTTTGTCTTCTAATTAATTCTTGATCTGTAAATTTTCTTTCCATAATATATCCTATTTTTGATTAATATGTACTTTTAATTATAGTATAAAAAATTAATAATCTTATTAATATATTCAAACATTCATATAGATATAAAAATTAGAAATAGATTAAATCTATTTCTAATTTGATTATTCAGCTGCTTTAGCTTTTTTGTTTTTACCTAGAACTACAAGTACAATACCAATAATCATGATTACTGCAAATATTGGTAATAAAACTGCACCAGCTAACATAGTTGAATTAGCAGATATGATACTTTTACAATATTCTTTTAAATTTTCAATACTTCATATACTTTCAAGCGACTGTCCCCCCCATATCATTTATTATGATGTTTGGATCATCTAAAGCATTTTTGGCTTTCTTAACAAAATCTGAATATTTAACATTCTTTCTAAATTCACTACCTAGTTCTTTTCATTCTTTATTTATTTCACTTACAAAATCATTTGTTTTATCATCAATATTTGGCCCTGTGATTTTAATCCTAATATCTCTATAATTTGATATACCTGATCCAAAATATACTTTTTGTATCATTTCAGAACCGTCATTAGCATTCACTTCTGATTTATATTCTTTTAAACACCCTACTGGTAATAATGCTGTACCTACAATTATACCTGCTGCACCAACCGTTGTTAATGCAATTCCTAGAATTTTTTAATTCCCATATTTATATAATTTCCTTTCAATTTTATTTACAAAGGAAATTATATATATATATATATTGATAATAAAGTTGCAATTCTATATATATAAATAGGTAAAAATAAAATAAAGTGATTGAATAAGTCAATCACTTTATAACTAATATTTTACATTATATAAATATAATCCACATCCATTAGCTTTATTAATAGAAGAACCTTTTTTAGGATTATCTATTAGCATTTGTATTTCTTCTATTGTAATATTATTTTCATTATATAAAAGCATACAAGCTACTATCATCCTAACCATATTTCTTAAGAAACCATTTCCTGAAACGAATATGTAAACATAATTTTTTTGTTTTTTAAATTTAATATCATATATATTTCTTATAGTATTTTCTTTTTCAGAAGTACTAAAAGATAGAAAATCATGTTCTCCTAAAAATATATTTTTTAATTTCTTTATTTTTCCTAAATCTATTTTTTTGTTATATTGTAAACAAGTGTTACTTTCAAATATATTTTTATTACCTATGTTTATTTTATACATGTATGTTTTTACTTTAACATCAAATCTTGCATGAAACTTATCATTTACTTTTTGAATACTTTTTATAAAAATTTTATCTTTAAAATAATTATTGATATTCTTTAACATAAAATCATTTATTTCAATATTTGAATCAAAATGAAAAACTTGATTAATTGCATGTACATATTTATCAGTTCTTCCTGATGCATGAATAGTTACATTTTCATTTAAACACAATGATAAAGTTTTTTCTATTGTTTCTTGAATAGTTTCAAATCCTTTTTGTTTAGATCATCCATAAAAAGAAGATCCATTATATTCTACTATTGCTTTATATCTCATAATCTAGTTTAATATTTGTATACAATCATATATTCATGTTGATACAATAATAGCCTTTCCTTGTATTGAAATTAAACATATTGTTGTTGCTAATAACAATATAAAAAATATTAAATAACATATATCTATAAAATTTATTTTATAACTTCTATATTTAGTTCTTTTGTTTCTAGGATCATATCCTCTTGTTTGCATAGCATTTGATAATTCTTCTGCTTTTTTAAATGCTATTGAAAATAAAGGAATTACAAGAGAAGTTAAAGATTTAAATTTATCTATAATATTACCATTTTTAAAATCTATTCCTTTTGATGCTTGTGCTTTAAATATTCTATTAGATTCTTCTAATAATGATGGAATAAATCTTATTGCTAATGATATTATTAATGCTATTTCACTAACTGGAACTTTTATATATTTTAAGGGATATAAAATATATTCTATAGTATATGTTATTTGCATTGGAGATGTAGTAGATGTAAATATAGTTATTATTAATACCATTAATAATATTTTCATTGAAACATAAACTGCAAATGTTATTGCATATGATGAAAATGAATATGTATTTTTACTATATAGATAAAAATAATAAGATGAATTAGAGAATTGATGATATTCATATCTCAAATTATTATTTGAAATATCATTTGTTATTTTATTAAATATTTCATTACTTGATATATTTTCAACTATATAAAATCCTTGTCCTGAATATTTTATATAAGCTCCATTATTTATAAAAATATTTGATGAACTCTCATTAAATGTTGCTCCTCATAATTGGCCTTGAACAAAATATTTTCCATCTAATTCAATCACATTAGAAGTATTTATTCAATTTTGTTTTGCTACAAAATTACTTGAATTATATAAATCAAAAATTAATCCTGGAGATTTATAAGTTAATCAATTTATTATTAATAAAATACAAAACATAATAATTATTGGTATAAATAATTTTAATAATTTTTTAATTGGAAGTTTTGCATTAAAATAAACAATTAATGCTATTCCTAATAATACAAATTGATATAGAAAACCAAATGGAATAAAAATAGAAACTATAAATAAAATTAAAGTAATAAATTTTATAGATGGATTTAGTTTATGAACTCATGAATTAGTATTTACATATGTGTTATAATTCATATTATTTCCTTTTATTTTTCAATATCTCATTTATTGCATAACTTAATTCTTCTATATTTTTTGGTTTAAAGTCTCATAATTTTGAAAACTTTTTATTAGATTTTTCTAAATCATAAATCATGTCTATGATTTTAGGTCTCATCAAATTAGTATTTAAAAATAATTCTTTATTTTTAAATATTTCAAAAGGTTCATCTTTTTTTATTATTTTTCCTTCATCTAAAATAGTTACACTATCTCCTATTTCTAATACTTCATCCATATTATGAGAAATAATGAAAATTGTTTTTCCTTCTTCTTTTAATTTTTTTATAAGATTTATTATTTCTTTTTTACCATGTGGATCAATGTTTGATGTAGGCTCATCAAATACTAATATATTAGAATTTATAGCTAAAATTCCTGCTATTGCTACTTTTCTTTTTTCTCCCCCTGATAATTCAAATGGATTTTTTTCTAAAAAAGATTCATCTAATTCAAGTAAGTTTAAATATTTTTTACATATATCATCTTGTATCTTTTTTTTAGAAATACATATATAATCTATACTTAGTCATTTATTATCTATTTTTATTTTTGTATAATTTTTTTTATATTTAATAGAACCTATGTTTTTTTCTATATCTTCTAGTAAATATTTATTGTTATTAAGATACTCTATTTTTTGGCAATTAACATTAATATATTTAATTAAGTTTTCATAATTAGTTTTATGAAATTCATCTTTGATAACTTTTAATGTTTTTAAGCTAAATGATATATCACTTTTAACTGTATCTTTGAAAAGTTGATATTCTGGAAATTGAAAAACTATAGAGATTTTCTTTCTTAACTCTCTTATTTTTCTAATCTTTAACTTATTACCAGATATTTTAAAACCATCTATATTCAATGATGATTTTTTTGATTTTAATAACCCGTTAAAATGCAAAACTAACGTTGTTTTTCCTGAACCTGAATTTCCAATAATAAAATGAATTTTATTTTCTTCATAATCACATGAAATATTATCAAGAGCTTTTATTTCATGTTTAGTTTTCTTATTAAATATGCAAGTTAAATTATTAACTTCAACTATTTTATTGCTTTGCATATTTGCTCCACTAAATTTGATTTATTAAATGTAGGTTTTATTTTATTGTTATATTTTTTTAGTTCCAAAGATAATTTTAAGTGAAATGGTAAATCTAAATTTAAATCTAAAATATCATTAATGTTATCAAAAATATTTTTTGGTTCATCTATTTTATAGATTTGACCTTCTTTCATTATTATTATTTTCGAAGCATTTAATATTTCATCCATGTCATGAGTTATAGAAATTATTGTTTTATTTTGATTCTTATTTAAATCTAACATTATTTCATTAAGTTCCATTCTAGACTTTGCATCTAACATAGATGTAGATTCATCAAATATTATAATATTTGGATTCATTGCTAAAACACCAGCAATAACTGCTTTTTGTTTTTGTCCACCAGATAAGTTATGTGGTTCTTGATCTAATAAATCTGAAATTTTCATTTTACTTGATATTTCATTTATAATTTTTTTTATTTGTTCTCTACTAAGTTGTTTATTTTCTAATCCAAATGCAATATCATCTTCAACAGTTTGGCCAACAAATTGACTATCTGGGTTTTGAAAAACTATTCCAATATTTTCTAAAAAATAATTTGAATTACTTTTATTTATTAACTTATCATTAATTTTAATATTACCTTTATATGGTCTTAATAATCCAATTAATATTTTAGATAATGTAGATTTACCTGATCCATTATGTCCAATAATACAAACATATTCACCTTCATTTATAGAAAATGAAACATTTTTTATAGTGTCTATATTATCATATTTAAATCAAATATTATTTACTTCCAAAATTTTTCTTGTCATATGTATATATTTCAACCTAATACTATTTAATATATATTACTATATGTTAATTACTATTTACAAAGAAAAAATACAAAACAATAATTATTTTGTATTTTCATCTTTATATATATTTTTATTTACTTGATTAAATTTAACAATATATATTATTCCAGAAATAACACTTAATATTGTTGCTACAAATATCATTAGATTTTGTAAAACATAATATTGTCAATTTGTATTAAATATTCCTAATAGTGTATTGCTTTCTTTATTTGCAAAAATAAAGAAAATAATTATTAATCCTATCATTTGGAATATAGTTTTAAGCTTTCCAAAAATATTAGCTGATACATCAATATTATTACCAATAGCAATTAATCTATATGCATCAACAATAATATCCCTACATATCATTATAATTGTTAAATAAAAAGGTATGTAACCTAGTATACTAAATGAAATTAAAACTGAATTTACTAAGATTTTATCAGCTACTGGATCTCATATTTTTCCAAACAACGATGTCCAATTATATTTTCTAGCTAAATATCCATCAATAGCATCTGTTAAAGAAGCTATTACAAATAATATTCCAGCTATTCATATATTTGTAGGTATAAATATATTATATTGTTCAATATCGTATTCAATATTTAATTCATCTATTTTAAAAAAAATAAAGAATACTACTATTGGAAATAATAGTATTCTAAATATTGTTAATAAATTTGGTATATTTCTTTTTTGAAATTTCATTTTAGAATTTTAAATTTCCATTAAATCTTGGGAAAGGTATTGTATCTCTAATATTTTCTACACCACAAATATACATTACTAATCTTTCAAATCCTAATCCAAAACCAGCTGATTTATTATATCCATATTTTCTTAAATCTAAATATCATTGGATATCATCTAATGGGATATTTAATTCTTTAGCTCTATTTTCTATTTTATAATAATCATTCTCTCTTTCAGAACCACCTACTAATTCCCCAATTCCTGGAACTAGTAAATCACATGCAGCAACTGTTGTTCCGTCATCATTTAATTTCATATAAAATGATTTAATTTGTTTTGGATAGTTATAAATAAATACTGGTCCATTTACATATTTTTCACATATATATCTTTCATGTTCAGTTTTTAGATCCATTCCAAAGAAAATATTGTTATCTTCGAAATTAGCTTTTCCATTTCCTATAGCTTCTTTTAAAATACTAATAGCTTGACTATATGTTAATTTTTGAAAATTACTTTCAACAACAAGGTTTAATTTTTCATCAATATTTTCATTACCTTCTAATTTTTTAAAGAAAGCAATTTCTTCACTACATCTTTTTAAAATTGTTTTTATAGTAAATTTAACAAATGATTCAATTAAAATCATTAATTTTTCTAAATCACAAAATGCTAATTCTGGTTCTACCATTCAAAATTCTGCTAAGTGTTTATTAGTGTGAGATTTTTCTGCTCTAAAAGTTGGTCCAAATGTATAAACTCTTTTAAATGCTTGAGCATATGCTTCAGCATGCAATTGACCAGAAACTGTTAATGAAGCTTTTCTATTAAAGAAAGCATTTTCTCCTTCATTTGTAGTTACATTAAACGCTTCTCCTGCGCCTTCTGCATCATTTGCAGTAATAATTGGAGAACTAACTCATTTAAAACCATTTAAATGAAAGAAATTATGTATAGCAAAAGCTAATTCACTTCTTACATTCATTATTGAATAAAATTTATTAGTTCTAGGTCTTACATGAGCAACTTCTCTTAAGAACTCCATAGAGTGTTCTTTCTTTTGAATTGGATAATCTTCACTAGATTGTTTTAATAATTTAGCTTTTTTAACTAAGATTTCAAATCTTTGTCCTTCATCATCGTTTTTATTAATAACGATATTCCCTGAAACTATAATAGCTGCACCAGTTCTTGCATTCTTAATTTCTTCAAATGAACCTTCTAATTCATCACTTTTTAAAACTAATTGAATAGAATTTAATCTAGATCCATCTGAAAAAGAAATGAATAGAATTTTACCACTACATCTATTTGATCTAACTCATCCAATTAAATTAACTGGAGCATTGATATCAAATTCTGGACTAGCGTTATTTTTTTCATATTCTCTAACTAAATTATTAATTTCTTTTATTGTTTTAATTTCCATTTTTTAAACCCTATATTTTAAATCTATATAAGATTATATATTATATTAATAATAATTTATATATAATTTTGACCTTATATAATGGGTATTAATATAAAAATATACAAAGTATAAACTTTGTATATTTAATCAAATTAAATTCTTTCTAAAGGTTTTATTTCTAAAATAGAAAACCCTGATGAAATTATATTTTTAATTGATGAAACTAATATTAATCTTTGTATAGAGATATCATCTTTTCCTAATATTTTTGTTTCACTATAATATGAATGAAATAGTGATGCTAAATTATATAAATAATTTATTAGTTTATGAATTTCATAATTTTGAGCAATGTTTTCTATTAATTTTGGATAAAGTGTTAATTGAGTTAATAACTCTCTTTCTTTTTCAGAAGTTAATAAACTAGTATTAATAGCTTGATTCTCTAAATTAATTTTTGATTGTAATAATATTTGGCATATTCTTGCATGAGCATATTGAACATAATAAAATGAATTATTATTATCTTTTTTTGTAACTAAATCTACATCAATTTCTACATGGTTATTGCTTGATTGAGAAAGCAAAAATCATCTTGAACAATCTATACCTATAGTTTCTATTAAATCATTTAATGTTAATGATTGACCAGATCTTTTAGACATTTTAAATTCTTTACCATCTTTAAGCAGTTTAACCATTTGCATGATTATATATTCTAAAGTATCTTTATATCCTAGCATTGTAACTGCTGCTTTCATTCTAGTTTGATAACTTGCATGATCAGCACCAACTAATACAAATGCTTTATCATATTTTTTTCTACCTAATTTAATAGTATGATAAGCAATATCTGGAGTGAAATATGTTAACATATTATCTGATTTAATTAAAACTCTATCTTTATCATCATTTAATAAAGTTGTTTTTAATCATAAAGCATCATCTTTTACATATAAATATTTTTTTAATTTATTTAATGTAGGTACTACTATATTATTTTTATAAACATCTGACTCTGGTGAAAAAATATCAAACTTACAATTAAACTTAGATAATGTTTTTTTAATCAAGTCCATTAAAAATATTTTTGAAAAATTATTAATTATAGCTCTATGTTTATCATCTAGAATCTTTGTATCATCATATTTAGTATTAACGAATTTATCTTTATATTCTTTTTTAAGGTAATTTGCTACTCATATAGGTTCTTCACCATGATATGCATCTTCAGGTAATTCTATATTTTTATTAAATAAATTTAAATATCTAATTAATACTGATAAACCAAGTTTATTAATTTGATTGCCACCATCATTAATATAATATTCTCTATCTACTTGTATTCCATATTTTTCAAATATATTAGCTAATGAACTTCCTAATGCTGCATTTCTTGCATGACCAATATGCAATGATCCTGTTGGGTTAGCTGATACATATTCAACATTATATATTTTATTTTTTTTAGAAAATTGACCGTAATTTGATTTTTCACTATTAATATTTTTCAATAGGTTATCATAATATTTTGTTGATAAAAAAATATTAATAAATCCTGGTCCTGCAATTTCTACTTTTGAAATTAAAGGGGATTTAATTTTATCAACTATTTTATTTGCTAATTCTATTGGATTTTGTTTTAATACTTTTGATCCAACAAAAGCAATATTTGTAGAATAATCACCTAATTTAATTGACTTAGTTTTTTCAATTAAATAATTAACATCTTTTAATTTTGTAAAGTTTTTTGATAAAACATTATCAATTATTTTTTTTAATTCATCATTTATAGTTAAATTAATCATAATTCCTACTTTAATAATTCTTTTATTTCTTTTACTTTGTTTAATTTCTCTCATGGTAAATTTAAATCATTTCTGCCAAAATGTCCATATGTTGCAGTTTGTTTATATATAGGTTTTTTTAAACCTAAATTTGTTATTATTCCATATGGAGTTAAATCAAATACTTTGTTAATAATTTCAATTATTTTTTTATCTTCATATTTACTTGTATTATATGTGTTTATATTTATACTTATAGGATTGCATAATCCAATCCCATAAGATAATTGGATTTCACATTTAGAAGCAATTCCTGATGCAACGATGTTTTTAGCTATTCACCTTGCTGCATATGCTGCAGATCTATCAACTTTTGTTGGATCTTTTCCACTAAACGCTCCTCCACCATGTCTTCCTACTCCACCATATGTATCAACAATTATTTTTCTTCCTGTTAACCCTGTGTCTCCTATTGGCCCTCCAATTGTAAATTTACCTGAAGGATTAATAATTTTTTTAAAATCAGTATTTAGTTTTCTTGATCTAGCAATTTCATCCATTAATTCAGAAATTACTTTTTTTATTTCTGATTGAGATACTTTATTATCGTGTTGAACACTAACAAGCATTGTATCTATTTTAGAATTATTTTCATTAGTATAATCAATTGTTACTTGCGCTTTCATATCTGATTTAATTCAAGGATACTTCTTAGATAGCCTTAATTTTTCTAGTTTAATCATTAATTCGTGAGATAAAGTTATTGGTAAAGGCATATATTCTTTTGTTTCATTAGTAGCGTAACCAAACATTATACCTTGATCACCTGCCCCTAATTTCTTTTCATCTTTTTTTTCTACAGCTTGATTAATATCAGGCGATTGAGAATTAACATTAGAAATGATTGTAAAATCATTTTCATCATACCCTAATGGTTTTACTATTTCTCAAGCACATTTAACTACATCTACATATGCTTTTGTTGTTATTTCTCCACCAATAACAATTAATCTATTAGATGCAAAAACTTCACATGCAACTTTTGAATTTGGATCTTGTTTTAAACATTCATCTAAAACAAGATCACTAATTTGATCACATATTTTATCTGGATGCCCTGCACCAACTGATTCACTTGTAAATAATTTTTTATACATAATATCTCCTTAATTAATTATAAAAGACAAACTGATATATTATTATGAATAATAATCTAAATAGATTAGAAATGTAAAATTAGATTTGAAAGATAATTCAAGATATTTGTTATTTTTTATTATTCATTAAATAAATATAGTTAATAATTTAAGAAATTAATACTACATCATATTTTCAAGAATTTTTGCTATACTTTTCAGCACATTCTTATTGTCTTTTTTTATATTTTTCTTTTCTTTTTTTCCGTATTTTTGTTGTCTTTTTTTTGGTATTTTTGTTGTCTTTTTTTTGGTATTTTATATATAATATAGTTATTAGGATAAACAATGGAAATAAAAAGAATTATTGAAGATCAGATAAAAAATGCATTAAGAATTGCAGGATACATTTTAATAGTTGGTCCAAAATGATGTGGAAAAACATGAATATCTGAAAAATTATCAAATAGCCAAATATATTTAGAATCAAATAGCTTAGAAGAAAAAGAATCGCTTGGAGAATCTTACATGTCTAAAATACTAGACGGTAAGTATCCAAGACTAATAGATGAATGACAATTAGTTCCAGAAATTTGAGATAAAATAAGGCATATTGTTGATCATTCAAAGGATGGTCAAGGATTATATATTTTAACAGGATCAACCACTGTTTACGATACTAGTAAAATATATCATAGCGGAGCAGGTAGAGTTATTGAAATAAAAATGAGCACTCTTACGTTTCATGAAATAATAAATGATAATAATAAAATATCTTTACTAGATCTATTTAACAAATCTAATATTGATCATGTAATAAATAAATTTGATATTCATTGAGTAGCTAAACAAATAATAATGGGGGGATGACCTCAAGTTATTTCAAAAAATATAGAAAATTCTGAAACGTTAATTGAAAATTATTTTGAATCAATTTATAGACTTAATCGTATTAAAGATCTACCTATAAATTTAAATAATGATATCTTAAAAAATGTATTAAAATCATTAGCAAGACTAAATTCAAGTCAATTAAATTTATCTACTATTTTATCAGATTTAAAAAATGAAATTGTTATTAAAACATTAAATAAATACATTGACTTATTAAAATCATTATTTATTATAGATTTTATAGAACCTTGAAGTGGTATTAATCCTAGATCTAAATATAAAATAAGAACTAAACCTAAAATGTATTTTTGTGATCCTTCATTAGGATTATCATTACTTTCTTTGAATCATAAAAATAAGTTATTTTTAAATCTAAACAACATCAAGACTTTTGGAATATATTTTGAAAATCAAGTTATCAAAGATCTAAAAGTGTATGCACAATCAATAAATGGAAAATTATATTTTTATAGAGATGAAAAAGATTTTGAAATAGATGCTATTTTAGAATTAAATGATGGAAGATGAGCAGCTATAGAAATAAAATTAGGAGATAGTTTAGAATCTATAAAAAAAGCTGAAGAAAATTTATTAAAATTTCAAGATAGAATAACTACATGAGAAAATATAGATAGTAAACCATCTTTCCTTTTAATAATTAACAATATGGATAGATCATATAAAACTACTAAAGGAGTTTACATAATTCCTCACACTTGTTTAAAACCATAAAAAAATATACTTTTATCTGTTATTAGAATAAAAGTATATTTTTATTCATTTAATAAGAATTCTTTTACATTCATTATAATGTATCCATCATTATTTATATGTTTAGGTATAACTTCATTTACTAATAATATTTTTTTAAATGAATCATTTTTTTTATTAAAACCTCTTGTTTCTTGAACCATTTTATCATTAGATAAAATGTTATTTGCAAATTGAATATAAATTTTCATTGCCTTTATTAGCTATAAAATCTATTTCAAACATTTTTTTAATAGTTTTATCATTATCCTTTAAAAATGATTCTATAACTCCAATATCAACATTGTATCCCCTATATAATAATTCATTATAAATTTGCATAATAAATTTTTGTGTATAAACACAAATTTTTATTCTATTTTTAATAAAAAAATATAAAATAAAACAAATTTTTGTGTATAGACACAAATTTTTATCGTATTTTAACGATTTTTATATTTAACTAATAAATTAAATTCATTAATATACATATATTT
>CASEQO010000055.1 GCA_949290035.1 uncultured Mycoplasmataceae bacterium | reverse complement strand
TGCAATTATATACAATTCAAAATTTCTTTTTATGAAATCAAATTCTGATGATGAAATAATAAATTTATTTGAATTATTTTTAATTGATGATTTAACATCAACATAATAATTATTATCATTATCAATTATATGAAAATCATATTCTTTATATGATTCTTTATCCTTGTTCAATCATTCGAATGATAAATCATCAATTTCAATATTTATCTCTTCTTTTATTTTTTCTTTAATTATAGATTTTGTGAAATCATCTTGAAGTATTTTGCAAAAAATTCTTTCTCCATATCTTCCAATTTCACTATTTTTTGGTTTTATGTTCTTTTTATATATGTTTGGATTAATAATTTTATTAAGTGTAAAATCATTAATATCATTATTTATTGGTATTGATATTCTATTTATGTTTAAATCATTTAATTCGTCTAAACATATCGATTCAGCTTGAAATCTTATAAATTGATCTTCATTTAACATTTTAGTATCTACATTTCAATAAGTATTTGATATTATATGTATAAAATGTTTCTTTGTTCTTGTTCATAATACATTTATTCTATTTTTATTAAATTCAAATTTATTTTTATATGATTCATAATTCAGTTCTTTAGTAACATTAGAAAAAATAATGAAATCACATCCTATACCTTGTAAAGAATCAACAGTGCCTTTTTTCATGCCATTTAATATGTTAATTATTGACTCTTTATCTTTTTTATACTTATTATTTATTTTAAAAAGTATTTTATTTGCTACTTCTTTTTCCTTGTCAGATATTTGATTTTTTTCTTCTAAGGTATTAGAAATTATTTTAATAATATTATTAATTGATCTTGATTGATCATTATAAAGTGTAAGAAATGATATATTAGATTTTAAATAATTACATACATCATCATTTAATTCATATATATCTTTATATTTGTGGTTAACAAAAGTATAAATATTGTCAATAATAAATGATAATCCTAATTCTATTTCGTAAAAATTTCTTTTTTGTTCAATTTCTTTATCAGATGGATCATATTTTAATTGAATGATTGATGATTGATCACAACAAACATCATCACTAATAATATTAGATATATTACATGAATCAAAATTATCTATAACTGGACATTCCAAAATATTTTCATAAAAATGTTTATTAATTAATTTAAATATTTGACCCGGACATCTAAAATGTTCTAACAAATAAAATCCTTCTTTTTCATTATTATTTATAATTGATTTAATTCCTGATATTTTATTGAACAAATTTAAAATAGAATTACCATTCTCAATAAATTTCTCATTTTCGTATTTTCCATACTTTAATGCATTTGCTAGTATTTCTATAAAAATATTAAAATCATTATTAGAAAGTTCATTTTTTATTTCATTTATTTTTTTGTTTATTTGATCATTGTTTTGAATAACTTCTAATTGCTTTTCATCTCCAACAACAATTATATTGTTTGATATATACTTTAAAAATATAGTATATTTAACATTAAATTGCCCAGCTTCATCTACAATACAAAAATCAAATTTATCTTTATTTTCCAAAAAATAATTTAATTTGTCAATTCTAATTGCTTGTATATGTGATGAAATTATAGGTTTAATCAATGAAATTTCTTTAGAATAATTTCATTGATTAATAACTTTATATTTTTCTAGAAACATCCATTCTTGAATATGTCTAAATAGATAAATATTCTTTCTTCTTAATTCTTTATCTAATTTGTTTTGAATTAAATTGAAATTAATTTCCATTATTTTAAATGATGAAATTAATGTTGTAATATCTTTTTGTTTTAGATGTTCATTTAATGAAAAATTAATTAATTTATCTAATCCCATTTCATTAATTGCTTCATTATCAAATATTTCATTTATTATGTTAATAATATTTTTTACATTTGAAATAATTGAATTTAATTTATTACTTGATTTTTTTATTATTGAAAAGAACTCTTGTTTAATATTTTGTATTTTATTTTTTATAGAACTTTTGGAATTAAATAATAATTTAAATGGACTCAAATCATTAAATTTATTTATTTGTTCTTTAATATCAAAAATAATTTTATTTATAATAGAATCACTATTATTTTTATAAATTTTTTCTATTCTATATAAAGCTTCTTTTAAAAGACTACTTCATTCTTTCACAATATCTTTTTTTCTTTTATCTAATTTTTCTTCTTTTTCTAAAGAATTAATAATTATTAACAAATTATTATTAACTCTTAATTCTTCATATAAATTATTAAATTCTTTCTTTGAATACCCATTAATACTTTTGAAAATTGAATTATTAATTAAATTAATTTTTTCTATATTAGTGTCTATTTCTTTATATAGAAACTCTGGAATTTCGTTTCATAAAAGTTTATCATTATTAAAATATTTCTTTGCACACTCTAAGAAAAATCACTTCTTTTTTTTAATTAATTCAAAAGAAAACTCTTCTTTAAATTGTTTTTTATTATCTTCATCATTTTTTTCTTCATCAATATTTATATCTAATCTTGATAGAAACTTATCAAAAACTTCTCTTTTAAATCAAATATGATCTTTTGGCATATTCAATTTACATATTTCAACAATATTTGATATAGA
>CASEQO010000054.1 GCA_949290035.1 uncultured Mycoplasmataceae bacterium | reverse complement strand
ATATGAAAATGATTCAACATCGTTTTTTTCACCAAATTTAATAGAATGATATAAT
Source organism: uncultured Mycoplasmataceae bacterium (assembly GCA_949290035.1). Taxonomy (GTDB): domain Bacteria; phylum Bacillota_I; class Bacilli_A; order Mycoplasmatales; family Mycoplasmoidaceae; genus CAMREV01. The sequence goes on along the minus strand of CASEQO010000054.1, from coordinate 2,189 downwards.
GGATCTTCTCTATTCAATTCATCTAAACCTAAACCTTTTTTTGTTTTAACATGAACAATAACTGGTCCTTTATTTGAATATCATTTAGCTCTTTTTAAAGCTTTTTCTATTTTTTTATAGTTATGTCCATTTATTGGACCAATATAATTTATATTTAGATTATGAAATATATTTTTACCAAATACAAATTTTTCTATTGAGTTAAAAAACGCAAATACTTTATAACAAATTTTTTTACCAAAATTTGTTTTCTTAAGCATATTAATAAACAATGATTCAAGATTAAAATAAAAGTTAGTGTTTTTCATTTTTGAAAAAGCTTTAAATAATGAACCTGTATTTTTTGATATTGACATTTCATTATCATTTAAAACAATTATCATTTTTGTTCTATTATATGAAATATTATTTAATGCTTCAAAAGCTAGACCATTAGAAATAGAAGCATCTCCAATAACTGTTACTAAATAATTATCATCATTTTTAGATTCAATATACCCTTGAGAAATTGATAAACTATTTGAAGAATGACCTGTAGAAATAAAGTCATATATTGATTCATTATTATCTGGAAATCCAGATATACCATCTCTTTGTCTTATTTTTTCTATTTTATCTTTTCTATCAGTTAATATTTTATGAATATATGATTGATGTCCTGTGTCATAATTAATTTTATCAATTGGCAAATTAAAACTTCTTAATAATGAAATTGTTAATTCTACAATTCCTAAATTACTTGATAAATGAATTTTTTTATTTTTAGCTATTTCTATAATTTTAGTTCTAATAGATGATGCTAATTCTTCTAATTCTTTTTTTGATAATTTTTTTAGATCTTCAAGATTTGAATAATTATCTATATGCATAATTATTTTACCTTTGGTAAATATAAGAAATTATTAAATGATTTAGAAAATTCACTATATTGTGTTTTTAATTTATTTCTAAAATATTTTTCACATTTTTTATGTATATTTAAAAATTCTTCAAGATCATTGATTGAATTTTCATTGTATTGCTTATCAAAAATATATTTTACTTTTTTTAAAGGAATTGATTTATTTATAAGTTCTATAATGTTTGGAAAAAAATCTAACAAATCATTATCTATTGATTTAATTTTTTGATTAGAAAGGAAGTTATTTATATCTTCAAAAACAAAACTATTTATTTCATTAAGAAATAATTTTCTATTATTTTTTGTTAAATAATTGTATTGTTTAACAATTAAATAATCTATTATCATAGATAATCCAACAAAATCACTATTTGTTGTTTTTCTAGATTTCTTTATTGTTTTGTTTTCTATGATATAAAACATATATTATTCCTTTCAAATTTTTTCCATTTCTGTTTTAATGAAATCTAAAACATTTTTTACATTAGTGTAATCCATTCTAGTAGGACCAACTAATGAAATACATGTAGATGAATTTTTATTAATTGGAATTTGAGTTGACACTATTGATACATTGGTATCAATTTTTTTAAATTCATCCCCAAATGCAATAGTTGTTTTTCCACCTGATTTATGTTGCTTCATAGCTATAATCTCTCAAACACTTGAATCTTCCAAAAGTTTAAGAATTTTAACTAACTTTTCTTGATCTCTAAATTCTGGTTGTGAAATTAAATTAGATTGACCATTTATTTTATTTTTTAAATTAGTTTTATTATTAAATATAAATACTCGATTTACTATTTCCTCAATTATGAACTCATATTCATTAACTTTTTCTCTAATTATTGATTTAATAACATTTAACTGAACTTCTAAATCTTTAATAGAAGTGTCTATCAATCTATCATTAAATATTCTTACACAAATAGATGTATCATTTAATTGCTTTGTGTTTTCAAATTCTATTAAATTATTTTGAATATTACCATCTGAAGTTATAACCATAATAATAGCTGCTTTTTCAGACATTGGAACTAAATCAATTCTTTTAATCAAAATATCATTATCTATTGTAGTAACAACAGAAGATAATTTAAATGCATCAGAAATTAAATTAACACTATTTTCTATTATTTGTTCAATAGAATATGATCTATTTACAAAAATTTTCTTCAAGGCTTTTTGTAAATCGATATTAATAGAATTATTATTAAAGTTTTTTTCATAATATTTATAACCCTCAGTAGATGGTATTCTTCCTGATGAGTTATGAACTTTTTGAATT
>CASEQO010000053.1 GCA_949290035.1 uncultured Mycoplasmataceae bacterium | reverse complement strand
ATATTAGATCAATCAGAAATGGATGTAGCTATAGCTACATGTATTAAATCTAAATATTCTTTTATAGATACTGCAAAACTTTATCTCACTGAAGAATTAATAGGTAATTCATTAGAAAAATTTAAAAATGAATCATGATATAAAAAACCTATTATTCAATCTAAGATATGACCATCAGATTTTAAAAATGGTGTTGAATATGAATTAAAACAATCTCTTAAAAGATTAAAAATAGATAAAATAGATTGTTACATGCTTCATAGACCACATACAGAAATGGCTATGAATGTAAAAGCATGAAAAGAATTAATTGAATGTAAAAAAAAGGGATTAGTGGATGTTATAGGAGTTTCTAACTTTGATCCAGATCATATTAGAATACTATATAACGAAGCAGGTGTAATGCCTGAAATTAATCAAGTGGAATGTTCAGTTACATATGTAAGAAAAGATAGAATAGTACATGCTAAAAACAATAACATTGTGCTTCAAGGGTGAAGACCATTTGGAGATGCTCCATTTAACTTCAAAAACAAAATAATAGCTGATATGGCTAAAAAATATAAATGTACTAAAGCACAATTAATGATTGCTTTTTCATACAATATGGGATTTTGTCCAATACCAAGATCTAGTATAGAAAAAGAAATTATAGAAAATATTAAAGGAATCAAAATAAAATTATCTAAAGAAGATTTAGACTATTTAGAAACTAAATTAAATAGACATGAATCAACCACTCATAACAAATGTGATACATTTGCAAATCTTGCTTTAGATGATGATTGATACAAAACACATTAAAATAAAGATTTAAATGAGAAAATCATGAATATAACACAATTTAAACAGAATATGAAGAAATTTCCATTTTCTGCTAAGGGATTTCAAAACTCTTTAAGAAAGTTTGGGGCATTTCTAGCTGGAATGATTATGCCATTAATTGGTTTAATTACGGCATGAGGTTTATTTACAGCGATTGTATTAGCTGCTAAAACAATTATCATGCAAGTTAATGGTATAGATAGTGATCAATGAGATTCATCTAGAATTTGATATATGGATCAAATTGTAGACATAGGAATTAAATATGTAATACCTATAGTTGTAGGTTTCTTTGCAGGTAAGCAGGTTCTTGATATTAGAGGTGGAGTTATAGGAGTAATAGCTACACTAGGTGTCATAGGTGGTACAGTACCTCTTGCAGCTTTACCTGTTTATGAAGATGGTGTATTAGTAACAGAAGGGGCTATAACATTATTTAACCATGTAATGGTACAAATAACTGGTAATCAAACATTATATGGATCAAGTGCTCCAACAATGATTATGGGAGCAATGATATTTGCACCATTATGTGCATTCATTTTCAAAAAATTAGAAGTACTTTGAAAAGATAATATTAAACAAGGTTTTGAAATGTTAATTAATAACATTTCAATTGGGTTATTTGGATTAGTATGTTTATTTGTTGGATTTTGAGCGATGGCTCCTTTTATGGCTGTAATCCAATCTATATTCTATATAATCATTAATGGTATTTATGATAATAACTTATTACCATTATTACCATTATTTGTTGAAACTGAAAAAGTTTTATTCTTAAATAATGCAGTTAACCATGGTATATTTGGTCCATTAGGATATAATGAAGTTGAACAAAGTGGTCAATCAGTATTATTCTTTATGGATCCAAATCCAGGTCAAGGTATGGGACTATTATTAGCATACTTATTATTCTCAAGTAAAAAAGAAGAAAAAGGACAAGCAGCTGCTGCAGCTCCTATTCACTTTATAGGTGGTATCCACGAAGTTTACTATCCATTTGTATTAACTAAACCTCTTAATTTATTATGATTAATATTAGGTGGTACATTTGCTACATTTATGTATCAAATATTTCATGTAGGTGGAATCTTTACACCAAGTCCTGGATCAATTATAATGAATTATTTAGCATGTTATCCAGATGGTAATGATTACTTAGGATTAACATTAGCAATTTTTGGTGCATTAGCAATAACATTTGTATGTGCTTCAACTATGTTAATTTTAGAAAGATTAAAAAAAGGAGAAAGAGTTTACTTTAATCCAAAATTCGCTTACATTATGAACTTATACAATAGAGGAACTAATGTTTCTTCATTATTTGAATTAAATAAACTTAAACCAGTAGAAAATGTTTCTTATGAAGAAAAACAAACTAATAAAAAATATAAATGAGAAAAAGTTTCTTATAAAGATGGTTCAGAAACTTTCTATGTTTTATCAAATAAAAAATACATTATTAAATTTGAATATCTAGAGGTTCCAGTTATCAACAAGAAAACTGGAGAACAAAAAATGGTTGAAGGTGTTCTAAAAGTTAAGAAATACATTATTAAATATTTCTTTAAAGATAAAAATAATGAATTAGAATTCTTCACTATTAAAGAAAATGATACTTATAAATTTGATAATAGTGAGTTAGAAAAATTAATTAAAGATAAAGTAATTAAAACTAAAAAAACAAGAATAGGAAAAACTGATAAAGAAATTGAAACTATTGAATATGTTGAATTAAATGATATTAAATGTAGACGTATTACTAGCTTTAAAGAATTTGAAACTGAAAAAGGTAAAATTAAAAAACCAAATAATAAAAAAGAATTGTATTGACAATTATTACCTAGAGAAACAATGGATACATTAAATGAAGAAATTAAAAAAGAAGAAGCAAAACTTCAAGAAAAATCTTTAGATAATGACTTAATAGAAGTAGCTAAAAAAGCTAAGAAAATTATCTTCGCTTGTGAAGCTGGTATGGGATCATCTGCGATGGGTGCAGGTTTATTAAGAAAATATTTTAATGCGAATAAAATCAATTTTGTTAAAGTTAGTAACTGTGCAATTAAAGATTTACCAAAAGATGTAGATATAGTTGTTACACAAAAAACATTTAAACATTTAATCCCATCCATTGCTCCAAATGCATACGTTTATACAATAGATCAATTCTTAAAATCTTCAGAATACGATGAACTTATAAATGTTCTTAAAAAAGTAAAAAAAGAAAGAGGCGATAAATAATGAAATTAATTTTAGAAGAAATTGAATCAATTAAATCTAAAGAAGATGCTATTAAATTAATATGTGAATTATTTGAAAAAAATAAAATTGCAAATAAATCATATTATGATGCAATTTTAAAACGTGAAAAGCAAGCATCATTTTATATGGGGAATTATTTAGCTATACCTCATGGGGTTAGACAAAAAAATGATGTAATAGAATCTGGTATAGTTATATTAAGAACTAAAAAACCTATTTCATGAGATTCTAATGATGTGCATTACGTTGTTGGGATTGCGTCAAAAGATGATGATCACTTAGAAATGATTATGAATATTGCAATTCAATTTGATGATGAAAAAAAAGTTTTAAAATCACTTAAAACCCCTTTAGATAAATTTGCGAGTGAAGCAGGATGAAATTAGTAATATTTGGTTCTGGTAACATAGGAAGAGGATTAATTCCTGAAGTGTTTTATAATAGTGTTCTAGAAATCAGTTTTATAGATGTTAATAAAGAAGTTATAGATAGACTTAATTCTACAAAGTCTTATAAAATATCTAAGTTCAAATCACAAGATTTAGTTATTTCCAATTATAAAGCATATAATATCAAAGAAAATAAACCTGAAGCATTATCAATTATAGAAAATGCAGACTTAATAACAACCGCAGTTGGATTTAACAATTTAAAATTTATTGCAGAATATTTAAATGAAGCAAAACCTAATAAAAAAATAGATGTAATATGTTTTGAAAATAATGTTAGACCAGCATCACATTTAAGTACAATGGTTAATAATGAAAATTATATATTTATAGATGCAACTGTAGATAGAATTATTCCAAATACAAATTCAAATAGTTTAGATATTTTATGTGAACCATATTATAATGTTGTGATTGAAAAAAATAATATATCTAATTTTAATAACTATTCAAATTGTAAAGTAGTTGATCAATTAGATGATTACATAAAGTTAAAACTATTTATAGTTAATGGATTACATTTTATAATAGCTGTTTTAGGTCATAATAGAAAATATAATAAAATTCATTTAACATTAAAAGATCCAGAAATTATTTCTAAAATAAATACATTAAAAAAAATATACATAGAAACTATTTCTTCAACAACATCAATTTCAAAAGAATATATAGAACAATATTTTGATAATACATTAGATAGATTTAAACAAGAAGAATTAAATGATGATAATGTTAGAATAGCTAGAAACATGATTTTAAAATTAAGTCCTGACAATAGAATCATACCTATTTATAATATTATTAATAATGTTCAAGAAAAAGAATTTTATAAATCAATAATAATGGAACTTTATAAGTATAATAACCCTAATGATGATGATTCAAAAATTATTCAAGAGTCAATTAAAATTATAGGTATAAATGGAACTATAAAGCAATATTCTAAAATTGATATAAAATAATTTACAGCAAAAAATATATTTGCAATTTATAGATTTGCAAATATATTTTTATTATTCTTAATATAAATATTTTGGTGGATTAATCATAAATTCTACATTAAGTTAATACAACATATATAATTAACAAAAATAACTTTTTTTATAATAAAATTATTTATATTAT
>CASEQO010000052.1 GCA_949290035.1 uncultured Mycoplasmataceae bacterium | reverse complement strand
CATAAAATCAAAAATAAAAACGTGTGGAATATTAGCTGTAGTTTTTACTTCTATATGTCTTATATTATCGTTGGTAGCTTATTTAAACGAAATATCTTTTATATATTTTATTGTAGATGTAGGAATTATTATAACATTTGGTTTTACTTGTAGTGCATTATCTACATATAATAAAAGCAAATTTTCAAAAAATGAAAATTCTTACAACGACGACTCTTCCGAAGGTGATATTATAGGATTTGAAAAATCTTCTAATGCAGAAGATAATTTTTAAATAAAATAAGGATAAAATATGGAACAAGTAAAAAAATTAAAATCTATTAGAACAAAATCAATAATAGCTTTAGTATTGATTTTTACAATAATAGGAGCAATTGTTACGTTTATACTAGATATTATTAATGCAATCCAAATTCTTTCTACTAATTGAAGTAATAAAGAAGTTGAAGAATCAAAAATTGTTTGAGGAATTTTTACAATAATTATTTTAGGTCCAATTTCTTCATTAGTATTCTCTTGTAGTGCACTTAATAAAGTTAATTATCAAAATAATTCTAATTCTGAAATAGTAAATGATTTTGTTAAAGAAACAAAAGTAAGCGATGATTTTTAATCGCTTATTTTTTAATTTTTAATTTATTATATAAATATATTATGTATGTGAAGAAAATAAATATGAAATCAACTCTTAAACTTCAAATAATTTTTAGTTCTGCAATTTTTTATCATTTATTTTTTATATAGTATCTTCAGTAGCGGTATTAAACTATGAATATAATTATGCAATTATTTTATTTGGTTTTCCACTATCTATTTTTAATTTATTTATAATAATTCCAACAATTGTTGCAACTATTGGGACACTTTTAACAAGTATAATTTTGACAATTAAATTATATGGCTTACCTAACGAAATAAAATCAGAATTAAAATTTACATGTATATTATCTATTATACTATCTACAATTTCTACTATTTTATTGTTAGCATCTCATTTTACTGAAACATGATGATTATGTACCATTATTGCCTTATGCATGATAGCAATGTTTGGTTATTCTCTTAACGGATTAGCATCATATAATAGAGTTATGAGTTGTTATGATGAAAAATCAGAATTTAATAATGTAAATGATAATATAGATAATAAGAAAGAAAGTTCTAGGAAAGGTGATTCTGTAGGGTTTGAAAAACCAGACGAATTAAAAGATGATTTCTAATAAATTCAATTTTTCTTGATTAATAAAATTTAATTTATTAAAATTTAATTATTGTTATAAGGAATATAATGAATTCAATTGGGAATATAATTGGTTTTAGTATATTGTTTATGTTAATTGGTTACTTATTAGGTAACATACTTTTTGGTTTAATTTTATCTAAGATATTTAAAGTAGATCTTAGAAGTAAAGGATCTGGAAATGTTGGTTCTACTAACATATTAAGATCATTTGGTATATTTGCAGCTATAATAACTTTTATATGAGATTCATCTAAAGCTTGATTGTCTGTATTCATATCTGTAGTTATATTATTATCAGTTAAACATTTAATACTTGATTATAAAAATGTCGGATACATCATTTATTTAGGAGGTTTATTTGCAACTATAGGGCATTGTTTTCCTATCCAATATTTATATCTATTGTTTAGATATAAATTTGATTTAGAAAGAGCGAAAAAATATAGAGGTGGTAAAGGTGCAGCAACAACTGCAGGATTTATGTTATCGATATCACCATGAGTTTTCTTAATTTGTTTTGTATTGTTCTGAATCATATTTTTTATAACTAGATATGTTTCATTATCATCAATGATATCAATTAGTGTTGGAACAATATTGATGTTAATACCTAATTTAAATTATTTTTATATGTTAAGTATTTTAGGTTTTGATAATGCTATTTTTAATATTAAAAGTGTTAGTCAAGAATTTATAAACCCCTCTATAAGTTTTTCAGTTAATTGAGAATATTTATTGTTTATTGTATCAATAGTATTATTGAATAATATTATGATTATTTATAAGCATAAAGAAAATATTTATAGATTATTAACTAGAACCGAAAACAAAATGACAAAGAAAAATAAAAATAATATTGAGACAAAATAATTTATCTAACAATTTAATATTTTTTAATAATATATATAGATTAGATGTTTGGAAATTAATATGAAATTTAAAAAAACATTCGCAACGTTATCATTAGTTACATTTATAAGTGGATTGCCATTATTATTTGTAAATAATGATATAAATAATAAACAAAGCATTAATTTTTATAATACAGTTAGAGAAAGTTCTTATATTAACTATGTTAATATTAAAACCAAAAACGAAACATTATATGAAAAAGATCAACTTTATATTTCATCTACATTGTCTTTTACAGATAATGTAGATCATACAAATGAAGTTGCATATAATTGGGAAATGCAATTAGCAAACTCATCATCATGACAGTGAATATCTAATGAAAAATCATACATATTAGATAGCGTAGGACTTGATTTTAATAATGCAAAATTTAAATTAACTTGTTCATTTAATGATAAATCAATGCAATCAAATATTTTAACAATAAAAGTTAATTCATTACCATATATAGATAGTGTAACAATAAGTTCTTCATCATCAGACATGATAGAAGGTCAAAAATTAGAAATAGCACCTTCAATATCATTTACAGATTATGCTCAATATAATGAAGGTATTACATACACTTGAGAAAGACAAAAATTAAATTCTACTAATTGAGAAAAAATATCAAATGATAAAATCTTAAGCATTGAATCTCTAAGTTACTCTTGAAAAGGATCTAAAATTAGATTAAGAACTACATTTAATGAAAAAGAAGTAATTTCAAATGAGTTAATATTAAATATATCAAGAATACCATCAGTAACAAATGTAATTATAAGTGGATTAGAAACTTCATATAATGTTAACTCAACGCTATCATTAACATCAAATGTGTCAATGTCTTCAGGAACAAATGATTTTGAAAATATAAAATATTCATGAGAAATTAAAAAATATAATCAAAGTACATGAAAAAAAGTTTCAGATACAAAAGATTTAAGTTTTAATATCCCTGATGCTTCATATGATTTATCACAAATAAGATTAAGAACATCATATAATAATAACGAATTCATTTCTAATGAACTAACTCTAAATGTAGTGGATTATAATAATAGAATAAAAAATATAGAGGTTACTGGATTAAAAGATAAATACAATATAGGTGATTCTATCAATTTAGCAGCTAAAATAACATTATTTGATAACCAAGTAAATACTAGTGAATGCGGATACCAATGACAAATTCTAAAAAGTAACACTAGATCAAATTGAGAAAACATTGGAAGTAATCAACCAATCTTATCTATTTCTAATATAACTGAAGAATACGCTGGATGTAAAATAAGATTAATACCTTTATATAATGATGTGCAATTAAACTCTAAAATAAAACAAGTATCTAATAGTATTATTATTTCTGGAATTAATGATCAAAATCAACCCAACAATATTGACAACGATCTTGTAAATGAAGTTGGGGATTTCTTTGAAGAAAATTGACTTTATTTTGCAATTGGTGGTGGAGTTTTAGGTGGATTAATATTATTAGCAATATTAATATCTATTTTTATTTATATTTATAATAAAAATAAAAGAGAGGAAGAAATTAGAAATAGAGCAATAGCTAATAGAAATAATGCTCTACCATCAACTACAAGACAATTACCTTCATCAAGTGTAGCTCTAGTTAATAATCAAACTAAAAAATAATTATTTTAAAAATATGAAACATGTTTTCATATTTTTTATTTATCATATAATATTTAATATGAATTATGAACTAATAGAAAAAAGAAGAAAATATTTTTCTAATATTAAATTATTAATATTAGAAGTTTTTCAATTAATATTTATGATTCTTTTTATTGT
>CASEQO010000051.1 GCA_949290035.1 uncultured Mycoplasmataceae bacterium | reverse complement strand
CCAGTTATTGTTCATGTTAAAACAAAAAAAGGTTTAGGCTTAGATGAATTAAATAGAGAAGATCCTTTATATCATTCTATAAAATTTGGTGAAAAAAGTGATAATGAATCGTTTTCATTTTTTGCAGCTAATAAATTAGAAAATGTATTAAAAGATAATGCTAATATTAAAATAATTAATTCAGCAATGACATATTCTACACATTTTAATAGGATTCAAGAAATGTATCCTAGTAATTATGAAGATGTAGGTATTAATGAAGAACATTCAGTTTCTAAAGCTTCAGGGATGTCTATAGCTAATAAAAAAGCAATCGTATGCTTATACTCTTCTTTTTTACAAAGAACATATGATCAGATATTGCATGATATATCAAGATTAAAATTACCAGTTACTTTTTTAATTGATAGAGCTGACATTTCATTTAGTGATGGAGACACCCATCATGGAATATATGATGTTGGGATGTTAAAATCTATTCCAAACACCATTATTACAATGCCATCATCAAAATTTGAATTAGACAAACTAATTGTCTTGTCATTAGAATATAAAAATGGTCCATTTTTTATAAGATATGCTAATGCAAGTGCTATTAGTGATTTAAAAGAAATAGATTTTAATTTTGGTGATTGAATAAAAGTCCAAGATAAAAAATCTAGTATATGCATTATTTCATATGGGCATTATATAAATAAAATAGCAAAGCATTTTAAAAATAAAAATGTAGATATAATAAATGCAATTTTTATAAATGGTTATAATGAACAAAATGTTTTAAAGATGATTAAGAAATATAAAAAAATAATTTTTTATGAAAGAATTTATAAAAATGGATGTTTATATTATGACATTTTAGAATTAATTAATAAAAACAATTTAAACATTAAATGTGAACTATATTGTTTTAAAAAATCAAATGTAGGTATAGGAACACAAGAACAAATTGACAAACTAGAAAACATGAACATAGAAGATATTAAATTATAGGAAAAATTATGAATTATAAAAAAATATTTAATGATATTAATAATGTAAAGAAAACGATAGAATCAAATTTAGAAAAAAATTTAAATTTAGTTAAAATACCAGCACCACTTTTTTTAAATCAAGATATTAAATTAAATGACATGCTAAATGGTGTTGAAAGACCAGTTACATTTGAATATGGAAAACAAAAACAATGCGCTGAAATAGTTCATTCACTAGCGAAGTGAAAAAGAGTTGCATTAAAAGAATATGGTTTCAAATTAAATGAAGGTATTTATACTAATATGATTGCAATAAGAAGAGATGAACAATTAGACAATACTCATTCATATTATGTAGATCAATGAGATTGAGAAAAAGTAATTAATGATAAAAAAAGAAATATAAACACATTAAAAGAACATGCAAACAAAGTATATAAATCAATAATTAATACATATTATTTATTTAATAAAAATAGTAAAATAAAATATCCAGATGAATTATATTTTATAACATCACAAGAATTAGAAGATTTATATCCTAAATTATCACCAAAGCAAAGAGAAGATGAAATATCTAAAAAATATAAAGCAGTATTTATTATAGGAATAGGTAATAAGTTAAACTCCGGATTAGAACATGACTTAAGATCTCCTGAATATGATGATTGAAATTTAAATGGTGATATTATATTATGATTTGATAAATTAAATTCAGCTATTGAGCTATCTTCAATGGGTATAAGAGTTGATAGCAAATCATTATTAGATCAATTGAATTTAAGTAAATCAAAATTAAATAAAAAAGATTTATCTAAATATCAATTAGATATTATAGAAAATAATTTACCACTTACAATTGGTGGTGGAATAGGTCAATCAAGAGTTTGTATGTTTATATTAAATTGTGAACATATCGGGCAAGTTCAACAATCTATCTGAGACCAAAAAGACATTAAAAAGTTTAATTTACTTAAATAAAAATAGTTATTTTTTTAAAACAGGATAATCCTGTTTTTTGTTATCATATTTAAACTTTTTTCAACTTTCTTGTCTACTCATGATATTT